>JARIEH010000048.1 GCA_029256865.1 Psychrobacter sp. | reverse complement strand
CCGTTAAATTAACCACCCCTTGGGTCACGCTAACATTGACCGCTTGTAAACCTTCAATCTCTGAGAAAATACCACTGATACGTTGACGAATGTCATTATCTTTTTGCAGTGTCGGCTTGGTTTCGATCTGAGCATTGTTGGTACTTTCACCACTAATCACTGGCGCTGGTTTTATGGATACTGGCTCTATCGGAGCTAGATCCACAGGCTCTGAACTACCCGATTTTGCGCTGTCTATAGGCGTACTCTCTCCAACGCCTGTCACTGACTTCTTAGTCTCTGTACTCCCTAAGTTGCTGTCATCTACATCTAATACTGTAGAATTATTAATGACCGCTTCACCAGCCGCTTGAGTAGGTAAAATATAAAGGATAGGTATTAATAATAGCAGCAGTTGACTCAAAGCCAATAAACGCCCCCGTATAAATAGTTGGTCAAAAAAAGCCAGCATCAACATCCTTGAATAATATATTCATTAATCGTCTATCTTCTAAAAATAGACGACCATCTTGATCATAACCCATTAACTATCTATCTAAATCGATTATTCACTGTCTAGATAACTTTGCGCTTCGCCAAGATCTAGCGTGCCTTCATAAATAGCCCGTCCAGTAATAATACCTTCGAGACAATCTCCATAAGGCTTTAGTAATTTGATATCTTGCATATCTGTCACTCCCCCTGAGGCGATAACTGGCAGGCCACCCTCACGCGCTAGATTTACCGTTTGCTCGACGTTGACACCTTGCATCATGCCATCACGAGCAATATCGGTATAAACAATGGAAGAAACACCAACGTCAGCAAAGCGTTTGGCAAGCTCTGTTGCCTTGGTATCGGTAACATTTGCCCAGCCATGAGTCGCCACTAGACCATCTTTGGCATCGATACCAACGATGATATGTCCAGCAAACTCACGACAGGCTTCTGCAACAAATTCAGGATCTTCCACCGCTTTCGTGCCGATAATAATATAAGTCAGGCCAGCAGTAATGTACTGCTCAATAGTATTCAGGTTGCGCACGCCACCACCCAGCTGGATGGGCAGCTTAGGATAGGCTTTGGCGATGTCATGCACCACACGCTTATGTACAGGCACGCCTTCAAATGCGCCATTGAGATCAACCAAATGTAGTCGACGCGCACCCTCTTTGACCCAACGTGCCGCCATGGCTACTGGATCATCAGAGAATACCGTATCGTCTTCCATGCGGCCTTGTTTTAAACGTACACATTTACCATCTTTTAGGTCAATAGCAGGGATAATGACAGGTACAGCACACATACAGCGATCCTTATAAGATATTTTTAATAGCAGAAATAAAACAGAAACATCAGTTATCGAAAAATACTATTTACAAGTTACATATAAATCAAATCTATTTTAAAGCATTAGAAAACACTCTAAGTTTGTCCTCTAAACTAGGCATGATATCAATTCACACATCACTGTGCAGTGATTAT
>JARIEH010000051.1 GCA_029256865.1 Psychrobacter sp. | reverse complement strand
TCACGATTATTAATGCCATAAATATTATGCTCTGAGCGTGGCAATTGTAGTGCACGCTCAAGCTCAGCCTGTGTATGGACTTCAATCAAAACATCCATGCCAAGCTCGATACTCAGTGCGTGTAGCTTTTGGGCTTGTGCATCGTTGAGACAGGCCATGATTAATAGTATGCAGTCTGCACCCATCAAATAGGATTTATAGATTTGATACACATCAATCATAAAGTCTTTACGTAGGATGGGTAGGCTGGCGGTATTAGACGCTGCGATAAGATAGCTGTCATCGCCTTGGAAGTAATCACGATCAGTCAATACCGACAGACAGCTAGCACCCGCTTGTTCGTACTGTTGGGCAAATAATGCAGGCGCGAAGTTGTGATTGATAATGCCTTTAGACGGTGAGGCTTTTTTGATCTCAGCAATGATACCTATGCCGTTTTCTTTAGTACTCGCAGCTCGCAGGACCGCCGCAAAGCCTCGACGCGGTTTTTTGTCAGCTGCTACTTGCGCTTGCAGATCTTCAAGAGATAGTGCTTCACGAGCCGCCTTTACTTCTTGTTGCTTGGTGTCGACAATGCGTTGTAGCACTGAAGGTATATCTGTATTGGTTGTGGTCATGCTCATATCCGAATAGGGTTAAATGTAAATGGGTAGCAATGGCTAGGCTTGTGTCTTCATTTTTGTATTAAACAGACTAAGCGCTCACCGCCAGCTGCTGGGTATATTTGGCTAGGGATTCAAGTTTGATTAACGCATCACCATTTTGAATGATTTTTTGTGCTCGGCTGACACCATTGGGGTAGTTGCTGGCAAGTCCTGCCGTATAAATGGCTGCTCCCGCATTTAGAGCAATCATATCACGCGCTTTAAGTACCGCACGATCATAAGTATCTGCACCTGATAAAGCGGCGCGTATCAGTTCGAGACTTTGCTTAGGAGAGTCTACATCAAGGCCAATGAGCGTTTGTGACTCAATACCAGCATCTTCTGGCATCATCTCATAGACAGATATCTCACCGTCTTTTAATTCAGCGACAGTCGTTGAAGTGGCTAGGCTTATCTCGTCTAAGCCGTCTTTTGCGCCGACCACCATCACGTGGCGTGCGCCTAAGTTTCTCATTACTTTTGCAATAGGCTCGCACAGTTGAGCGGTAAATACGCCAATCACCAGATTGGGTGCACCAGCAGGGTTGGTCAGTGGGCCTAAAATGTTAAAAATCGTCCTTGCTTTTAGCTCACGGCGTACTGGATTGGCATAGCGCATCGCACTGTGATGATTGGGCGCAAATAAAAAGCCGATGCCTTCATTTTCTATGCAGTCTCTTGCTTGTTCAGGAGTGAGTGCCAGACTGATACCAGCTTGCTCAAGTAAGTCGGAGCTGCCAGAGTTGGTAGAGACGCCGCGGTTGCCGTGCTTGGCAACTTGTGCACCAGCTGCTGCCGCTACTAAGGCTGAGGCAGTAGAGACGTTGAATAAATTAGCCCCATCACCGCCTGTACCGACGATATCGACCAGGTAATCACAGCCTTTTGGGGTGATATTGGCCGCCAAAGCACGCATGGCACTCGCTGATGCGGTAATCTCATCGATTGATTCGCCTTTCATACGTAGGCCAGTCAAGATAGCGCCCATCATTGCATTG
Organism: Psychrobacter sp.; assembly: GCA_029256865.1. Next base: position 931 of record JARIEH010000051.1, on the reverse strand, counting down.
CTACATCTGCCCTGCATGATGATAAGCATGACTTGAGACATCTCATCAAAAGTCAGATCAATGTGCTGAAAAATCCTGCCCAAAGCAGTTGTCAGCAATTTATGAATGTCTTCATCAGACAGTTGAGCAATGTTATCCGGCGTAGTCGCAGTGGTCATTAGGGTCTCGCTTGTTATTATCTTTTGTATTCATTTATAAATGTTTGGGTGGTTGTTAAGCGTTTAGGTTGAGTAACCTTTAGCCCACTTGCGGCAATTCGTCTGAGCTTAATACCGCCAATCTGTGAGTCTGCAAAAAGTTATTGAGCAATTGATAGCCTGCTTCACTTAAGATCGACTCAGGATGAAATTGTACCCCTTCAATGGCAAAGGTGTTGTGGCGTATTCCCATGATTTCCTCAATGCTACCGTCGGCGTTTTGTGTCCAAGCGGTTATCTCGAAGCAGTCGGGCAAACTGGCTTTGTCTATCACTAGTGAATGATAGCGCGTGGCTTGTGATGGATTTGGCAGATCTGTAAACACACCCTGTCCATTATGATAGACGGCAGATAGGCGTCCATGCATGACTTCGCCAGCTTTGACTATCTTGCCACCGAATGCTTGCCCAATCGCTTGATGACCTAGGCAAATCCCTAAGATAGGAATGACGCCTTTAAAGGTATCAATGACTTCTAGCGAGATACCCGCCCGATCTGGATCACAAGGGCCAGGGCCAATCACGATGATGTCGGGCGCAAGGATTTTAATCTGCTCGATGGTGACCTGATCGTTACGCCAGACGATGATATCCTGCTGCAATTCACCGAAGTACTGTACAATATTGTACGTAAAGCTGTCGTAGTTATCGATCATCAGAATCATTATGGTTTCAACCTATTGATGTGGTGGTGCTTATAAGCGCAGGCTTACTATTTGTTTGAATGGCTCAATA
>JARIEH010000116.1 GCA_029256865.1 Psychrobacter sp. | reverse complement strand
CTTCAATGATGGCTTTGACACTGATATTGTCATCGTTAGCAGCGAGCGCAGTGGTATCGACACTGTTTAACACACCATCGTTACCGATGATTTCTGGCAACGTCTTACCAGTTTGCTCAAGCAAGCTTTCGACCAAGTCATAACTTTCTGGATGCACACCAGTGGCATCAAGAGGATTACTACCATCATGTATGCGTAAAAAACCTGCTGCTTGCTCAAAGGTCTTAGCCCCCAAACGCGGAACGTTTTTCAGTGCTTCACGGCTATCGAATGCGCCGTGCTCTTTACGATAAGTGACGATTTGCTGGGCGACGTTTTTATTCAAGCCTGCAATATGTGCCAAGATGGCAGGACTGGCGGTATTAACATCCACACCAACTGCGTTTACGCTGTCTTGCGTGACTTTATCAAGGCTATCTGCCAACTGACTTTGGTTGACGTCGTGCTGGTATTGACCCACACCAATAGCTTTTGGATCAACCTTGACCAACTCTGACAGTGGATCTTGCAAGCGACGCGCGATAGAGACCGCCCCGCGTACCGAGACATCCAAATTGGCAAGCTCATCACTGGCAAGCTCACTGGCAGAGTATACTGACGCGCCTGATTCATTAACGATAACCGCTTTGGCTTTTAGCTCAGTATTGGCCGCCAAAATCTCTTTGATCATGGCATCGGTTTCGCGGCTTGCCGTACCATTGCCGATCGCCACCAAATCAACGTTATAAGTGCTTAATAGCTCATCAATGACTTTTTTGGCTTCATCCATCTTATTATCAGGAGCAAATGGATAAACGGTTGCGACGACAGGCTTGTCTTCGCTGTCTAACATCACATGGCCTTGGGCATCAACGATCGCCATTTTGACACCATGACGAATACCAGGATCAACACCTAAAATCACTTTACGACCAGCTGGAGCTGACATCAGTAGATGCTGTAAATTATTAGCAAATACCTCAATCGCATCCGCTTCTGCCGTCAGACGTTTTTCTGTCAACAAGCGATGTTCGATATGCGGACGCCATTTGTCTTTCCACAGGCTATTAGCCGCTTCCGTTAAAAATTCACGGCGCGCATCGGGCGCTCTGCCATCAATCTCAAAATGCTTAATGGTTTTTTCGATAAAGGGTGCGTCTTCGCCTTCAATTTTTAAACCCAAGACGTTTTCTTGACGACCACGCAGCATCGCTAATAAACGATGATTGGGCAGGCGCGCTAAGCTTTCGCTGTGCTCAAAGTAATCTTTGAACTTCTCGCCCACTTCACGCTTTTCATCACTGGCTACCGTTGAGACGATACTGGCCGTTCTTGCAAAGCCACTACGCAGATTATCCAGCAAATCCAATGCTTGCGTCCATTCATCAACGATGATGGCTTGTACACCAGCCAGTTGCTTGTCGATATCACCGAAGTCAACTTCAATCTCATTACCGTTGTCATCAGCGATGCTAGACGGTGCTTGATAGTCAGCCAACGCCTCTGTTGGGGTAATATCTTGCGTCAATAGCGCTTGCGCTACCACATCTAGCCCTGCAGCACGGGCTTTAGCAGCGGGTGAGCGGCGACGCGGACGGTATGGCAAGTAGATGTCTTCAAGCTCAAGCTTGGACGTCGCATTGACAATGCGAGTCTGTAGCTCGTCGGTGAGATTACCTTGCGTGCTAAGCAGTTCAGTAATTTTGAGACGACGGGTTGCCATATCGCGCTCATAATTGAGAGACTTCTCTAAGGCACGTAGCTGCGCATCGTCCAGATTTTGAGTCTTTTCTTTACGATAACGCGCAATAAACGGGACAGTTGCCCCTTCATCGTATAATTTGACAAACGCATTGACTTGAGCAGTCTTAATGCCAAGCGCGCGAGCAAGCTTGTCGTGAATATTCGCGTGTGTGGTTGCATCCAGGTTCTGAGCTTTTGTCGAGGCCTGAGAAGACGTTTGGGTATCAGTGCTACTCATATACGTATCAATCATTAAGAAATGTTGTTTTGCATTATAGCAAAAGCTGCATGAATAAAAATCCTTTTTATATTTTCGTTACTTATCAGGGTTTTTATGGCCCAAATCACCCTATATCAGACACTCTACTGCCCTATTAAACAAACCCATACAGCATTTATGTGCATGAGTGATGCAATTAGTGGTGCAATCTTATACACTAAAGCAGTAATATTATAAATATTAACCAATACTTCACGGTTGCACAAAAGTTGTGACTGCTCTCTATCTTGAAACGACCACTAATAAATTAAATAACTGACGCATCTTTAACAATAATAATTTTTACTAAAAGGAATTCTGCATGACTGATAATACCAGCCCCGATACCATGACACAGCGTATTTTAGTCGTTGATGACGACGCACGCTTACGTTCTTTGCTCCAACGCTTTCTAGAAGATGATGGTTTTGTCGTTCGTACTGCGCATGATGCCAACCAGATGGATAAGCTCATGCAGCGTGAACTGTTTTCTTTGGTGGTATTAGACTTGATGCTACCAGGCGAGGATGGCATTAGTATTTGTAAACGCCTACGCGAAGATAAAGGCGATATTCCCATCATTATGCTGACGGCAAAAGGTGGTGATGCTGATCGCATTGCAGGGCTTGAAGCGGGCGCTGACGACTATCTACCCAAGCCGTTTAATCCAAAAGAGCTATTGGCGCGGATCAAAGCCGTACTGCGTCGTCAAAACCGTGAATTACCTGGCGCACCAAGTCATCAGATAGAAGTGGTTCAATTCGGTCCGTGGACACTTGATTTATCGACTCGTACGCTGAAGCGTGATGGCAATGTCGTCACCTTGACCACAGGTGAGTTTTCCGTACTAAAAGCACTGGTACAGCATCCACGTGAGCCACTAACGCGTGATAAGCTGATGAACCTCGCCCGCGGCCGTGAATGGGGCGCAATGGAGCGCTCAATCGATGTGCAAGTATCACGTCTGCGTCGTCTGATTGAAGACAATCCCTCACAAGCGCGTTACATTCAGACAGTATGGGGCGTGGGCTATGTCTTCGTTCCAGATGAAGCCGAGCCAGAAAAGACCACCAATTAGAAAAGACCACTAGCTAAATGAGTCTTTTTATGGGGCGTGTTGAATGTTTAACACGCCCTTTATTTTTATGCTCTGTGCTTAAGCAGTTGCTTTATAGCACGACAAATAGTCTACACTCATGACATTTTCTCAAATTATCAAAAACGTCCCCTGCACTTTAGTGACGGGGTTTTTGGGGGCTGGTAAAACAACGGTGATTAACCAATTACTGGCAGCCAGACCAGTGGATGAACGTTGGGCGTTATTGATTAACGAGTTTGGGCGCATCGGTATTGATGGCAAACTGATAGCAAATACTCAAGAACGAACAGATGAAGCAAATAAAACCGCGAAGAATAATGTGGCCATGCGTGAGGTCAGTGGTGGCTGTATTTGCTGCACCAGTCAATTACCGCTACAAATTGCCTTGACTCGCTTATTAAGTGAGCATCACCCGCAGCGTCTGATGATCGAACCGACAGGATTGGCGCATCCCAATGAGTTGCTCCGTCAATTGAGTGAGCCGCATTGGCAAACAGCGCTCAGTATGCAAGCGGTGATAACGGTATTAAACGCCCGACAATGGCAACAACAAAAATACCGTACTCATGAAGGCTTTCAGGCGCATGTACGCGCAGCAGACGTGATTGTGATTAATCGTTATGACGCCTTAAGTACAGATCAACGACGAGAAATGCAAAGCTGGATTAGTACTCTCAACCCACAAGCACGCATCATTTGGGCTGCAGCCAATGCTCATGAGTCTACGAAATCGATAACGACTCAGCTCCTCACACAACTTGACCAACCTAGCATTACCATTGCCGAGCAACGTGCTCAGCAATCCCGTGGCCGCTTAAGTACGCCCAATCATTTAAACACTAACGCACCGATAACCGTAACTCATGACGGCACACGCTTAACAGATAACCCTTCCCCTTACCGCTATCATGAGGAACAACAAGGCATGCTATTAACGGGCTGGCGACTACCTTCTTATTGGATATTTGCCGCTGACGATTTACAACAATGGTTATTGCTACTGCCCCATTGGCAACGTATTAAAGGCATAGTGCATACTTCTGATGGTTGGTTACAACTGAATTTTACCCCTGACAGCTTAATCATTACGACCACCACTGCCCAAACGGATAGTCGCCTAGAAGTTATCCTACTGGCGAATGATGACTCAGAAATGAACGACCATCGCCAAACAAAGATAAACTGGGAAGTTTGTGACCAAGAGCTAATGGCACTCATTGTATAAGAAAGACAGAAATACTATGACAAAAAAAGCCAACGCGCTTAGTAGGGTTGGCTTTTTCGTCTTTCTTATTCATTAACGCAGCTGACTGTCTTTACTACCACGACGATTAAACAGTTCAGTGGCTTTTGTTTTTTGCTCAAGTTCAGTTTGGCAGCCAACACAGTGCTGTACCCCTGGTAGTGCCTTTCGCCTTGCCTCTGGTATTGACTCGCCACATTCATCACAATACTCTGCGCTCTCACCTGTCGGTAGTGTACGTCTTAGTCTATCAAGCGCGTCATTGACGGTCGCATCCATTTGCTCATGCTCGGCTCCATCTCTTGACCATCCACCTGCCATAATCTATCCTTCATGATTAGTTTATAAAATTCAGCATTAAATGCTTTAATAACAAGTAGATGGGGTTAAATACAAGTACTTTCAATACCTTCTAGTCTTTTGGTTGCAACGCTACCACTTGCCCACGGACATTCATACTGTCGTCACTCATCAGGCAAACATAGCCTGCCATGATTTCCTCTGGCGTCTTCAATGTCATTGGATTCTCGCCTGGAAAGGCATGAGCACGCATGTTAGTACGCGTGCCACCAGGATTAATACAATTAAAACGTAAGTGAGTAGTATTCTGGGTCTCTTGGGTAAAGATATCACTCATCCCTTCTACCGCTTGCTTTGATAGTGCGTACGCACCCCAAAACGCGCGTGGGTGAGTACCGACTGAGCTTGAAGTAAAAACAATCGAGCCATGGGGGGCGTCTTTGAGTAGTGGCAATAATGCTTGAGTGAGCATAAATGTGGCAGTAGAGTTGATGTGCATAACTTTAGTAAAGGTGGTGATATCATACATTTCTAGCGGCGTCAGATCTCCTAGGATACCAGCATTATGCAAGACACCGTCGAGCTGACCAAATTCTTTATTGATCAAGTTTGCTAGCTGCTGCATCTCGTCATAAGTGGCTCGCTCTAAATCCATAGGTAGAATTGCTGGCTGCTTACCGCCTAAGCCTTCAATCTCATCATATACCTGCTCAAGCTTACTACTGGTGCGCCCTAAAAGTAACACTGTAGCGCCATAACGCGCATAGGTTAGGGCTGCTACGCGTCCAATACCCGCACCAGCCCCTGTGACTAAGATGGTTTTACCTTCTAAACAACCTTCAGGTGGCGCATAATTACGAATATCATCGTGGCTTAAAACGTGACTGTCAGCAAATTTGGCAGACTGGCTTAGAGCTTGATTGGCATTATCACTCATGAAATTACTCACTACTCATCTATTTATAATAAAGATAAAGGGCTATTGATTAAGGGGTATTGAATACTCAAAACTCAAAGGTATTCAAACTTACCTGACGACAATAGCAGCTTACTTAACTGTTTAGGGCTATCGGTAATATAGTCTGCCCCCCAACTTTGGAGAGTATTTTGATCTTCAGGGGGGATATAACCATAAGCTGCCAAAATCGTCGGCATACCAGCCGCATTACCAGCTTCAATATCCCGCACATGATCACCTATATAAAGTACGGAGCCAGCTGCACCGCGCGGTATGGCAAGCCTCTCTAATGCCATATACATAGGCTCTGGATCTGGCTTGTTACGTGATACATCATCAGGACATACCAACACAGCACAGCGTTCATCTAGCTGCATGGCTTCGAGCAGCTGCTCGGATAAATAGCGGGGCTTATTGGTGACGATGCCCCAAGGTACGCCCTTCTTCTCAAGCTTATGCAATACTTCCTCAAGACCATTAAACAGGCAACTATCGACACAAATATCCGCTTCGTAATCATCCAAAAACTGTTGGCGGAATTGCAGTAGCTCTTCATCGTTAACGTTTAAT
>JARIEH010000113.1 GCA_029256865.1 Psychrobacter sp. | reverse complement strand
AAAGAGCTTTATGTCTTTGATGATTTGCCTGATCGTCCTGATGGGTTGATTGAACCTCCTTTAGGCAATACCAGTAGTGTCATGGGTATTCCTAGACGTTCTATTCAGCTGGGCTATATTGATTACCGCGAACGTCGTGTGCCTATTTATTTGGAGCGGGTGCAGATTGAGGGAAATGCACCTCAATGGATGTTTTCGGCGCAGACGGTTTCTCATATTGACAATCTTTATGAGCAGTATCATCCAGCAGAGTTTGAGCGCTATTTGCCCACATGGTTAAAACTTAAATTTTTCAGCATTGCTTTATGGGAGTTTTTGGCGCTAGGAATGTTTTTCCTAATGACCATGGGAGTGGGTTGGCTGCTGAGTAAAGGCACTGAAAAAATAATCAGCCGTTATATTAATGATGAGAAGTACCACTCTTATGTTGGCAGTACGCATGGTGTCGCGGACTTGGTTAGTAAGCTGACCGTCCCTTTGACGTTTAGCATCAGTTTTTCGCTGGTTTTTACTTTGGTATCAGGTGGGTTTCCCTATCTGGATGCCGTGGCGTCCTCAACCCGCCCCATCATTTGGATTGGTTTGGTGTTCAGCACCATGTGGCTTGGCATACGAGCGATTAACTTTTTTGCGAACCGTTACCAGAATTTGCAAATTGAAAACCTAGCTGAGGAACATTTCGATAAAGAGCGCCGTCGCCGTACTTATGTGTCGGTATTTCGTCGAGCTTTTATCTTTGTCATGATTTTAGGCAGTATATGGATAGGTCTCAGTGAATTCGCCAATATGGAGGGACTGGGCAAGACATTACTGACCTCAGCTGGTATTGCTGGTGTGGTCATTGGTATTGCCGCTCAGCCCATATTGGGTAATATCATCGCCGGTGTGCAGGTAGCCGTTACTCAACCCATTCGTATTGGCGATACGGTGATAATAGAGGGGGACTGGACGACGATTGAGGATTTGCGCTATACCTATGCGGTGTTAAAGACTTGGGATGAGCGTCGATTAATCGTGCCAATGCGCTACTTGATCAGTGAGGTGATAGAGAACTGGTCACATACTGACGTGCATCAAATCTGTGTCGTTTATCTGCACGTTGATTATGGCGCTGATATTGATGCCATTCGTCAAAAGTATATTGAATTGGTTAAAAGTAATGATTTATGGGATGGTAAAACTGAGCCTGAGCTCTTGGCCGTATCTGTCACTGAAGATACTATCAAATTACGTGGTAGCCTGGCATCTGATGGTCCTATGAGTGCTTTTGATTTGGAGTGTCAGGTACGTGAGCAGATGCTGAAATATCTCTATCATGAACAAAAGGATTATTTACCAGCGGCACGTATTATTTACAAAGCTGCAGATTTCAAAGTGAACAGTGAGGAAGACTCGAAGCGTAGAGGATAAACCATATATTAAAGTATAGGGCTTTTTTCATGAGTGTACTCACTCCCAAAAGTGTCAACTAACTTTAGGAGAGAAGGTAAAATAAGCTGATAAATATATCATGCGGCCAGTCATCTTATTTGTTATAATATGGCGTTATTTTTAAGGGATAGTTCAGTTATTAAGTGTCCATGTGATTAAATGTTTGAAGAATTTAGATCCACTATATTTGTGAGTCTGTATTTCTAACAAGTTGATTACTAATGATAAGTTAGTAGCAAACGTTTATAGTCTTATATTCAGCGTTTGTGAACCACTTTTTATGCTAACACTCAACCGTTATAGCATAAAATTAATTTATCCACTTAATGCTGTATTGCCCACCCATCAAGATAACCACCACTAGGGGTATGTATGTTGCGCATTGTCGATGAAGCCTTAACCTTTGATGACGTTTTATTGTTACCAGCCTATTCTGAAGTCCTGCCAAAAACTGCCGATCTGTCTACCCGTCTGACTAAAAACATCACACTCAACCTTCCGCTTATCTCTGCAGCTATGGATACGGTGACTGAGTCTGAAATGGCGATCACGATGGCGCAGTTAGGCGGCATGGGTATCTTGCATAAGAGTATGGATATCGTTAAGCAAGCGACACAAGTACGCCGCGTCAAGAAGTTTGAGGCAGGTACGGTAGTCGATCCTATCACTGTGCATCCTGAGATGACTATTGGTGACTTAATACAGTTGACTGATGACAACAATATCTCAGGCGTACCTGTGGTCGAAAAAGGCACGGATAACGTCGTGGGTATTGTGACCCATCGAGATTGGCGCTTTGAAACCAATTTATCATTGCCAGTCAGTAAGATAATGACGCCAAAAGAGCAGTTGGTGACGGTACATGAAGGTGAGAGCAACGAGAATATCAAAAGATTGCTCCACGAATATCGTATCGAAAAAGTGATCGTCATTGATGACGATTTCCGTTTAAAAGGCCTTATCACGGTTAATGACTTTACAAAAGCTGAAAACAATCCAAACGCTTGTAAAGATGAAAAAGGTCGCCTCCGTGTAGGCGCAGCGGTCGGCACTGGTGCAGATACCCAAGCACGTGTTGAAGCATTAATCGATGCGGATGTAGATATTATCGTTGTTGATACCGCTCATGGTCACTCAAAAGGTGTGATTGACAAAGTTTCTTGGATTAAGAAGCACTATCCAAATGTGCAGGTAATCGGTGGCAATATCGCCACGGGTGATGCTGCCAAAGCATTACGTGATGCTGGGGCGGATGCGGTAAAAGTGGGTATTGGTCCAGGATCTATTTGTACCACTCGTATCATTGCGGGTATCGGTGTGCCACAAATCTCAGCCATTGACAACGTTGCCAGTGCCCTACAAGACAGCATTCCACTGATTGCTGATGGTGGTATTCGCTATTCAGGCGATATGGCAAAAGCCATTGCCGCTGGTGCATCGTGCATCATGGTAGGCTCACTCATGGCTGGTACCGAAGAAGCACCAGGCGAAGTTGAGCTGTTCCAAGGTCGTTATTACAAAGCCTACCGCGGTATGGGTAGTCTTGGCGCCATGTCAGGCTCAAATGGTTCGTCAGACCGTTACTTCCAAGATGCCAAAGATGGCATAGAAAAGCTGGTACCAGAAGGTATTGAAGGTCGTGTTCCTTACAAAGGTCCAGTCGCTGGTATTGTTAATCAGTTGGTTGGTGGCTTACGCTCATCAATGGGCTATACAGGATCTGCAACCATCGAAGAGATGCGCAGCAAACCACAGTTTATTAAGGTAACGTCGGCTGGTATGAAGGAATCGCATGTCCACGATGTACAAATTACGAAAGAAGCACCAAACTATCGTGTTGACTAGACTGACGCGTTTATTAAATAAGTATCTTAAATAGCCGATATTTGTTATATCATGTTATAAGATACAAACAGCCAACAATGCTCGTGTGTTGTTGGCTGTTTTTTTTGTAAAATAGGGCATCAATAATTTGCCTTACCTATTAGGCATGTTTGATCTCTCACTTTTAGTAGTTAGCATAAGGATATAAAAATAATGAGCTATTTTGGCACCGATGGTAT
>JARIEH010000170.1 GCA_029256865.1 Psychrobacter sp. | reverse complement strand
CAAGCCATTCTATGAACAGATTACTCCTTAATAGTGGCACACGTGGGCGCGGATCTTCTAAGAAAAAAGGTCGTTGGCGCTTAACAGAAGAGGATTTAGGCAATTTACGCTAAAATTCAAACTGAAGCTTGAGCTCTCAAAACCTAACCAAAAACGATATGTAAAACTAACGCTGGTTAAAAAATTGATGACTCAAAAGATAGTCAAATAAAAAGAGCAGATATCATAATAAAGTGACACAGGCTCTTTTTTTATTGGCAAGATATATGGGATATTGATTTATTTAGAAACAGCACTCTCGATAACAGTGTCTAGTACATAAGCATACTCGCCAGCTGGCTCCTCAACTGGTGCATCGCTAGTAGCTAACTTATAACGCTGTAAACGTAATACTTGCTCATGGGCTGCATCATGCTGATAGCCATCGATCGTTCCAGCGAACTCTGTCCATTTACCTTCGTCGGTTTTTATACCCTGATCATCATAAGTAATTGGCTTGATCTGTAGGCATGGCTGCGTATTATCACCGATGCAAGGCTTGGTTGCGGAGCTAACTGCCCAAAATATTGTCTTGCCTTTGGTATTATATTTCGCTTGTGGGGTCAACGCTCCCTGCCACACCAAGGTAGCTGCTTCATTAGTGACTTGGATGAGCATTGGAGGTGTACTTTCCGCTAGACTTAACTGGCTCTCACCTTGCATCAACTGATTGAGATAATCTTCAGCTTGGTTGAGATCATCACACAGCATTTTTGTGCTCATACTGCCTTCTGTTAGCATGGTTTGATCTTGTAGTTGATACGCAGCACTCATCACATTACAGCCGACACTATAACTGACAGTATTCTGCCCTTGACGATAGTTAAAAGTTAAGGCTACCTGATCTTCAATATCCATCAGTAATGTAATTGGCTGGTTATCGCTATCTGTTGCTTTGGCAAGTGTCCAACGATAACGAAGCAGATTATCGATCATTTGCTCCTCAGCACTCATAGCACTCATATTGTCAGCAGAGGCCGTTTCTGCTGTCTCATCAGTCACTACAACTTCATCAGTAGCATCAGTTGGCTGATCTGTTACTGGTATATCATCAGTGCTCGAATTGCCATTACAGGCACTCAAAACCATGCTCGTCGCTAGCAGACTGGGCAGCAATGCAAGCTTCAAAGTTGACTTCATAATTACACCTATTACCTTTCAAACCTATTATTACCTTTGTTTAAACTAAATATTATATTTATTATTTTCAGTTAATAGGCTGATCTTTTATATGAAAAAATACCTAGCTCCCAAAGCTGTTGCGACACATCACTCCAAACTATTGGGTAAATCAATTCACAGTCACAGTATTTATTTTCAGTACTCAAACCTTGTTTGACCCTCATATAAATATAAGGTTATTTGCTCACTATAACCTTCAAGTTCTTACACTCTGTAATGATGTGTTGAGTTTGATTATCTAAAACATAATACGCAACTCTTATTAAAAAAAATTTTATAAAACCAATAAATTAGCAAAAATCATGGGCAGTCAATTATTATTTTAACCATCCATGATTTATAGCCATATCACCTATAGGTAGTAACGACCAATACGTTACCAGTACTCTCTATTCGCTAGCCTCTGTAGGCTTTGCCTTTGCCATATTTTGAATGCTAAAACGCTCATTCATTTTCTGATAAAAACGCGCCAGATTTTCTCCTTGCTCAGTTGGCTTTACTTTTAGTAGCTTGCCAAAATCCAATCCTAGATATAATACGATATCAGCAAAGCTCAGTTGATCGCCCACTAAGTAATCATGACCTTCTAAGGCATTTTCAAAATAAGGCAATGCTTTGATAGCACGTGCGATAGACGGTGCGACAAACTCTGGAACTTGCTCAACGCGTTGAGCTTTAGAGGGATGGCTGTGCTGGAATGCCAACATCAAGTTATATAAAACCTCAAACTCAGCAATACGGCGCATAGAGCAGACCTGCGCACGTTGTACCACATCGTTACCCATCACTGAGCGCTCACCATAAACGCGATCAAGATATTCACACACAGCTTGTGAATCCCTGAGTATGGTGCCATCATCTAACTTCAGTACTGGCACTGTCTGCATCGGATTCATCTGAGTAAACGCATCTGACATATGCTCATTGGCAGCAAAATCAATATCTACTACATTAACATCATCCATGTCATCAACATCAATGCCTTTTGAGGCCAACAGAATAAGTACTTTGCGTGGGTTGGGTGCCGTACGGGTAACGTATAGTGTTTTCATGACAAACTCCTTGTAAGAGAAATCAAACAGCAGCTCGGCGCTGATAATTTCTGGCTGATAATTTCTAATTGCGACTATTTTTATGACTATTAGATTTAAGAATATAACGTGTCGTTGTAGCAATATTCAATACAACTATGAGGCCGATTCTTATCATAATAGCAAAACCCTATCAAAGCTTGTTAGGAGAATAGTAAAAAGCCCCATAACTAAGTTATGGGGCTTTTATTGATATAAATTAGCAGTAAGGCTAATTTTCATACAACGAACAAAGCTTATTTATTTGGTGCAGGTGTTGTGCGTAAATAAGGCTTAATCTCTGTATGACCTTTAGGATATTTAGCAGGGATATCTTCGTTTTTCACACTTGGTGGAATGATAACGTCATCGCCGTCTTTCCAGTCAACTGGTGTTGCAACGTTATATTCATCAGATAACTGTAGCGCATCAATGACACGGATAATTTCGTCAAAGTTACGGCCTGTGCTGGCTGGATAAGTCAGGGTTAGGCGGATTTTTTTGTTTGGATCAATGACAAAGACACTACGTACCGTATGAGTGCTGTCTGCATTTGGATGCATCATGTCATACAACTCAGCGACTTCTTTGTTTGGATCAGCGATAATTGGAAAGTTTAGTTCAGTACCTTGGGTCTCACCGATGTCTGAAGCCCACGCGTGGTGATCCTCTAGGCTATCAACTGAGATACAGATAGGCTTAACACCACGCTTCTGGAACTCACCATTCAGTGCAGCAGCGCGTCCAAGCTCAGTGGTACATACTGGCGTAAAGTCTGCTGGATGTGAGAAGAAAACAACCCAGTTATCACCTGCCCACTCGTGGAAGTTAATATCACCGTCTGTGGTTGCAACGTCAAAGTTTGGTGCAGTATCACCTAAACGTAAATGTGCCATGCTTAGCTCCTTGTTTATAAAACCTTTAGTTATAATAATCGTCATATAGGGCATGTTTGAATAAAATCACACGCTTTATTTATTATCAACGCACTCAGATAGTAGCAAACAAATCGAAGCACGTCAGCAAAATATCTATCCTATCTTAGCAAACTGGTTATGAATGTCTTGTGAGAGATTGTAATGCGCTTATTCTATTCACTCATAACTCGCTTATGAAAATTCGTGCCGCAGATCCAAGGTGGACTCCTTGCCTAAACTCTCGTAGTGCTCATCCAGAAAGGCCTTGGCAGACGCGCGTCCAATATCACGCAATTGCGTTAAAAACGCCCATTCAGTATTCACTTTGCTGGAGGCTGACAGTGGATTAATTTGTTCGGTGGCTTCGATACGGTGCACCAATATCTCAGAATAACGATTGCTATCGAGCTTATCCTCTCTTAGCTGGCGGGTCACAAAATCAATCGCTCGCAGCTCTCTGAGCAAAGAGGAGTTGAACGAAATCTCACCAATCCGATTCTGTATTTCTTGCGCACTTTTTGGGGTCTCGTTACGCTCAATCGGGTTAATTTGCACGATAATGGCATCTCTAGACTTGGTAGTATCAAACAAAGGATACAAAGGTGGGTTACCTACATAACCCCCATCCCAATAAGGTATGCCATCGATTTCAACCGCTTGGAAGTAAGTAGGCAGACACGCCGAAGCCAAAAGCATGTCTGCGGTCAGCTCTTCACGGTTAAATACTTTTATTTTGCCTGTATGTACGTTCGTTGCTGACACAAACAGCTTTAATGCGCTGCACGCTCTGACCTTCTCAAAGTCAATGGTCGCCTTAACCAAATCTAGTAGGGGATTGATATTCAACGGATTGGTATTATAAGGGGATGCTACTCGGCTAAATAAATCAAGCATGAGATAAGCTGGCGAATCATCCATACCCCAGCTGCCAGTGAGGATACTCAAGGGGCTGCGCTTAAGCGGGCTCAGCCTACCCATATGTGCCACTTGCTGCCAAAAATTCTCAAGCGACGCGCGTGCGCCATCTGCGCCGCCCTCCATATAGCCTTGTGCTAGAACGGCGCCATTCATAGCGCCCGCACTGGTACCTGTAATACCTTCTACACTGACCCGCCCATCTTCCATAAAATAGTCAAGGACGCCCCAGGTAAAAGCGCCATGCGAGCCGCCACCTTGTAGGGCTAGATTGATCGATTTTTTAACCATACTTTTTTACTCTCTTTACTCATCTTTAGTTATGCTGTTGAGCATGCCTGTCTCGCCTCTAGATAGATAGAGAGCGTCAGTAACGTCTTGTTGAGCTTTCAGCACGATTTAAGCGGGTTTATAGCTGTCACGCAAGCTGACGATTTGATTAAATACTGGCTTGTCACCGCTATGCTCATCACTATCAGCAATGAAGTAGCCTTCACGCTCAAACTGGAAGCGCGTGCCAGCATTTGCATACGCAAGCGATGGCTCAACCACTGCATGGCGCTCAGTCAACGAATTAGGGTTCAATGCTTGATGTACATCAGCCACACTACTGGGGTCTTCCACGCTAAATAACTGCTCGTACATACGCACTGTCGCTGGTACGCCTTGGCTGGCCGATACCCAATGAATCACGCCTTTAACCTTACGACCTTCAGGATTATTACCTAAAGTAGCAGGATCAATCGTCGCCTTTAACTCAATGACTTTACCTTTATCATCAGTAATATGTTCAGTCACTGCCAATACATAGCTGTTACGCAGACGAATTTCTGGCTTTTCTGGTGATAGACGCTTATAGCCTACTGGCGGCTGTATCTCATAATCGCTTTGATCGATATATAAAGTCTCAGTAAATGGAATTTCACGCTCGCCCATATCGACGTTAGGATGGTTTGGCTGAGTCAACCATAAAACCTGCTCAGCATCATCAAAGCGCGCATTGACGCTCTCTGCCTTTTGCGACTCCCAGCTACTGACCGCTTCCGCAAAGTTAGTAATGGTCACTTTCAGAGGTTTTAGCACCGCCATTCCACGCGCGGTGGTTGTCTCTAATGATTGACGCACGCTAAACTCAAGCAGGCGAAAATCAACCACACTATCGGCCTTGGTCACACCCACGCGTTCACAAAAATCACGCAGACCTTCTGGGGTATAACCACGGCGACGCATACCCGCGATGGTCGGCATACGTGGATCATCCCAGCCACTGACGATGCCTTCATCGACCAGCTGCTTGAGCTTGCGCTTACTGGTCATGGTATGGTCGACATTTAAGCGCGCAAACTCATACTGATGCGGCGGCAAATCAAAACCTATTTTTTCCACTGCCCAATCATAAAATGGACGGTGGTCTTCGAATTCTAGCGTACATAATGAATGAGTGATGCCTTCAACCGCATCAGAGAGCGGATGGGCAAAATCATACATGGGATAAATGCACCATTTGTCGCCAGTTTGATGATGTTCTTGATGCATAACGCGGTAGATAACGGGGTCACGCATGTTCATATTTGGGCTTGCCATATCAATCTTGGCACGTAACACCGCCTTTCCTTCAGCAAACTTACCGGCTTTCATATCAGCAAATAGCGTGAGGTTTTCTTCGACACTGGTATCACGATAAGGTGACGGTGTGCCCGCTTCATTAAATGAACCACGATTATCACGAATCTGCTCTGGTGATTGCAAGTCTACATAAGCATCGCCTTGCTTGATAAGTTGAACCGCCCATTCATGGAGTTGATCAAAATATCCTGAAGCGTAACGCGCTTCATCCGCCCATTCAAACCCAAGCCATCTCACATCGTTCTTGATATTATCGATGTAGTCTTGCTTTTCTGCAGTCGGGTTGGTGTCATCAAAGCGCAGATTACAAACACCACCAAACTCTTTGGCAATACCAAAGTTTAGGCAAATGGACTTTACATGACCCAAGTGCAAATAGCCGTTAGGTTCAGGTGGAAAACGGGTCACGATTTGCTGGTATTTTTGTGCATTAACATCGTCACGAATGATATTACGAATAAAATCGTTTTTTTGTGCAGTATTGTTTGAGTGCTCACTCATCGGGCATTGCTCCTAGCGCAAGTTGTCAGTTTATAGAGCGTGCCATCACGCCTCATAGAAAATTCAAAATAATGAATAAAAATCACTGATAAAAGATAAAGTTGCGTTATTCTATCAGGTTTCGCAAACGCATTAACAGCCTGATACATGACAGACGACAAAAAAGCCGTTAGACTAGCCATAACTTTTTATAAACCTCTCACCACAGTGCTCATTAGGGCGCGACAATCACAAAGGATCACAACATGGTAGACATGCCACCAGTAGTAGAAATTGACACCAATATGGGTGCTATCGTTATCGAACTTAACGAAGAAAAAGCACCAAAGACTGTGGAAAACTTCCTAAACTATGTAAAGTCTGGTCATTATAATGGTACGATTTTCCATCGCATCATTGACGGCTTTATGATTCAAGGCGGCGGAATGGACGCTGAGATGAATGAAAAAGCCACCAAAGCTCCCGTTGAAAACGAAGCAGACAATGGTCTAAAAAATGACAAAGGTACGATTGCGATGGCGCGTACGCAAGATCCGCATTCAGCAACCAGCCAGTTTTTCATTAACGTAAAAGATAACGATTTCCTTAACCATTCTGGCAAAAACATGCAAGGTTGGGGCTACACGGTATTTGGTAAAGTAACCAGCGGTATGGACGTTATCGAAAAAATGCGTGGCGTGCCTACAGGTCGTTTCGGCATGCATGCTGATGTACCAAAAGAAGCGGTGGTTATAAACTCAGCGACCGTTGTTAAGCAGTAATAGCTACCAAATAAGCCTTATTAATAGAAACTTATGATAAGTCACGAGGATAAAAATAAATGCAAACTTTTAATCATTTGATAACGACCCGCCCTCATGATGTGCGGCAAGTGTTGATTAGCGATTTGCATTTATCGCCTGAAGAGCCTGCCTTAGTGCAGGCTTTTTTGGCGCTGCTTGATGATTGCCTCGCGCTGCCTGCTCTCAAGCGCCTATTTATTTTGGGTGATTGGTTTGAGGTATGGCTTGGCGATGATGTTTATTTGTCATTATCAGATGACGCGCGCCAAACGCATTGGTTAACTCCGCTTATTGTTAAATTAAAAAAACTGCGGGTAGCTGGCTGCGAGATTTTGGTCATGCATGGCAATCGTGATTTTCTTTTAGATCAGCCATTTTGTAATGTGTTCGGTGGTGAGCTTATTTATGAGCCTTACTCCTTAAGCGTTGGACAGCAGAGCTATCGCTTAGAGCACGGCGATGCATTATGTACTGACGATAAAAAATA
>JARIEH010000231.1 GCA_029256865.1 Psychrobacter sp. | reverse complement strand
AATGGGCAAAAATGATGAATGCCATTCAGCATTTGCAATCTAAACACTTATACATCGATGACAGTACCGCGTTGCCACCGTCAGAGCTGCGCTCACGCTGTCGCCGTATCGCCAAAAATCACGATGGTAAGCTTGGCGCTATCATCGTCGACTATCTACAGTTGATGAAAGTCCCTGGCCTCGATGGTAACCGTGTTGGCGAAATCTCGGAGATTTCTCGTAGTCTAAAAGCTCTAGCACGTGAGCTGGAATGCCCAGTTATTGCCCTATCGCAGCTGAACCGGAGTTTGGAAAACCGCCCTAATAAACGGCCAATCATGTCTGATCTCCGTGAGTCTGGTGCTATTGAGCAGGATGCCGATTTGATTATGTTTATTTATCGCGATGAAGTTTATAATGAAAACTCAGACCACAAAGGCGTGGCTGAAATCATTATTGGTAAACAGCGTAACGGGCCTATTGGCACCATACGTTTGGGTTTTGAAGGTCAATTTACCCGCTTCATCAACCTGACGCCTGAGTACTATCAAGGGGTGAATTTTGACGATGAATAACGTCCATTTAACGATTATAGACTGACAACATTTACTCTCTCATAATAAATTGCTAACGAAGAACTGAACCATGCGTACTGCTACCATTACTATTAATCCTGCTGCTATTACTCACAATTTAAATCAAGTCAAAAAACGTGCGCCTAACGCAAAAGTATTGGCGATGGTCAAAGCCAATGCTTATGGTCATGGCGTGGCTGCCGTGTTGTCTGCATTGCAGCAAGCAGATGGCATTGGTGTGGCTACCTTTACGGAAGCCTTAGAAGCTCGGCAACTGTGTTGGGATAAAGCCATCGGCCTGGTTGAAGGGGTTTTTAGTGCCGACGAGTGGCAGCAAGCCATTGATGATGCCTGCAGCTGCGTGATTCACCATGCACCGCAGTTAGACTGGGCACTGGCCAATATACCAGCGGCTGATAGCCCAGCGCGGCAGGTCTGGCTAAAATATAATACTGGCATGAATCGTTTGGGTTTTAACGAAAAAACGGTTGTAGAAGCAGCGCAGCGTTTACATGATGCTGGTTACCAGCTCATTCTCACGACGCACTTTGCGAATGCTGATAGTCGCGAGCATCCGTTAAACACCATTCAAATCCAGCGCTTTTCTGACATGCTCAATCACTTACAACAGCATGTCAGTGCAGATATTCAAGGCTCATTGTGCAATTCTGCAGGAATAGTGAACTTCCCTGAACATCTCTATGATTGGATACGTCCAGGCATTATGTTATATGGTAGCTCACCCGTCATTGATCAGTCCACTGATGACTTAAGCCTACAGCCTGCGATGGAATTTAGTGCCCATATTATGGCAATGCAAGTAGTTCATGCTGGTGATGCAATCGGCTACGGCAGTCGCTGGACGGCTCAACAAGATACCAGAACTGCTCTCGTGAGTATTGGTTACGGTGACGGTTATCCGCGTGTCATCAGTGATGACGCTTATGTTTGTCTTATCGACGCTGGCAGCAATACCAGCTATCCTTGCCCCATCCGCGGCAGAGTTGCTATGGATATGATCGTCATTGATTTGAGTGCTGCTCCAATAGATATTGCGCTTGATAGTAAAGTCGTGCTCTGGGGGGCAAAGCCACAGGTCGACGAGGTTGCCAATCATGCCGGCACGATTGGCTATGAGCTACTATGCAGGCTCAGCGCTCGCCCTATAAGAAGACTGGCTTAAAGCTTATCACTGAGCTATTTTAGGAAAATTTGACGTTTACATTGAAAGTAATTACGCTATACTAAAAGTTTGTTGTTGCCATGGCTTTGGTCGCTCTTCATTGCTACTGAGCACTGACGGCCCATAACGTTTCATTGACTGTGATCGACTGCTAGGATTGCTATGAGTTTGCGCCACTTTTTAACTTTATCTGATTTAACCAAACAAGAATTACAAGACCTCATTATACGTGCAAGCGAACTGCGCAAGATGCAACACGCTGGCGAGATCTATCAGCCCTTTGTTGGCCGTACGCTTGGGATGATTTTTGAAAAGTCATCAACGCGTACTCGCATCTCTTTTGAAACGGGTATGGGGCAATTTGGTGGCAATGCGATATTTTTATCACCAAACGACACCCAACTCGGTCGCGGTGAGCCATTGGAAGATTCAGCTCGCGTCATCTCTAGCATGGTCGATATCATCATGATTCGCACCTTTGGGCACGAAAAAGTTGAGACCTTTGCTGAATACTCAAGTGTCCCTATTATCAATGCTCTAACCGATGATTTTCATCCTTGCCAGCTGTTGGCTGATATGCAAACCTATTATGAGCATCGTGGCAGTATTGAAAATAAAATCGTGACTTGGGTCGGTGACGGCAATAATATGTGCGCTTCCTTTATGCAAGCAGCAAATCAGTTTGGCTTTGAGCTACGTATAGCAGCACCTTATGGCTTTGAGCCTGACTCAAAATTGATGGAACGCTTCTCACACTGCGTCAGTCTTGTCGAAAACGTACAAGATGCGGCAAAAGACTCTCACCTTATTGTCACTGATGTCTGGGCAAGTATGGGACAAGAATCGGAGCAAAACACCCGTGCCCGTCGGTTTGCGCCTTATCAAGTGACGCCATCACTACTAGACAAGGCAGATCCAGAAGTGGTCTTTATGCATTGCCTGCCTGCGCATCGCGGTGAGGAGATTTCTCACGACATGCTCGATGATCCGCGTTCTGTCGTCTGGGATGAGGCAGAAAACCGCTTGCATGCGCAAAAGGCATTGATGGAATTCTTACTAAAAGATAAAATTAAACTGTCTGCTTAGCGCTTGTTGCATATTCACATATTGGGATTGCTGACAGCTAAAACCATTCTAGATAGAGACCTTAATAAACTATAAATGGCCGCGCATAAAAAGGGCAGATTACTCATCGGTAATCTGCCCTTTTTATATTTAATTGAAGCGCTCAGCTGTACTTTTACGCGTTAATATTTCTACGCCATTATTACTGGCTTTTAGTAGTACATCTGCTTGATTGGCAGCAAAAATACCGTTACATACCACACCGACGATATTGTTCAACTCTTTTTCAAGTGCGAGAGGATTGCTGACGTCTAAGTCGTAAGTGTCAATAATGACGTTCCCATAATCAGTAATGAAACCCTCACGGTACACAGGCTCACCGCCTAAACGCACTAATTGTCGTGCCACATATGAGCGTGCCTGCGGTAGCACTTCAATTGGCACTGGAAACGCTCGGCCCAGTATATCTACACGTTTGCTCTCATCGACCATACAAATAAACTTATTAGAAGATGCAGCAACGATCTTCTCACGGGTGAGCGCACCGCCACCACCTTTGATCAATTGTAGATGCTCATTGACCTCATCCGCTCCATCGATATATATGTCTAGGGTTCCGGCAAAGTTTAAATCCACCACTTCAATCCCAAGCGCTTTCAGCCTATCTTCGGTCACTTGCGAGCTGGCCACAGCGCCTGCAAGCTTGATCGTGGGTAATAACTCAATCAAACAATTCACGGTGCTGCCCGTCCCTACACCCAATATCATTCCCTCTTCGATATACTGTAGAGCTGCTTTGGCAGCAGATTGCTTTTGTGTTTGCTGATCACTCATCATAAGTCCTTGGCAACGTGAAAAATATCAAAATGCGCGGCTATTATAACCGATGACCATAATAGATGTCAGCGCAGAACCCATTCTAATTTCGCCTGTGTCCATTACTGAGCTTTTACAAGGTGTTTTACTATGGATTTGCCCCTCATTCACAGGTTGTCATGAAAACAACCCTGAAAATTGCAATTGAGTCTTGCAAGATGACAAAAATCAGCATAGGCTAATCTATTTCATTTTTATCTCCACTTATTGCCTATTTAGGAATCATTATGCTATCACATTGGGTACGAGCCATCTTGCAAGCCACCGTCTATGACGTCGCCATTCAGACTCCACTTGAGGCTGCACCCAAGCTGACCCAACGTTTTGCTAATGATATTCGTCTGAAGCGCGAAGACCTGCAACCAGTCAAATCCTTTAAATTACGCGGTGCTTATAACCGTATCAGTCAATTGAGTGATGAGCAAAAAGTGCGCGGTGTTATCTGCGCCTCCGCTGGTAACCATGCCCAAGGTGTTGCCTACTCTGCCCGCAAGCTGGAGCTTAATAATATTATCGTCATGCCCACCACTACGCCAGACATCAAAGTTGATGCTGTCAGGGCACTGGGTGGCAACGTGGACTTACATGGAGACAGCTTTGATGAAGCCAATCGCTATGCCATTGACCGTGCTGAACGTGAAGGTTTGACCTTTATCCCGCCTTATGATGACGAGCTGGTTATCGCGGGACAAGGAACGATTGGTCTTGAGTTGACTCAGCAATGGCGCAATATGGATTATGTGTTTGTCGCTGTCGGTGGTGGTGGCTTGATATCAGGTGTCGCTGCTTTTTTAGGAGAAGTGGCGCCGCATGTCAAAGTCATCGCGGTAGAGCCGGTAGAGTCAGCCTGCTTAAAAGCGGCGCTTGAAACGGGTGAGCGCGTCAAACTTGAACAAGTGGGTCTGTTCGTTGATGGCGTCGCCGTTGCCCAAATCGGTGAGCTGCCATTTGAGGTGATACGCACTCAAAAGCGTGATGGTTCCGGAACTATCGTTGAGCCTGAAGTCGTGACTTGTACCAATGACGAAGTCTGCGCCGCTATAAAAGATGTCTTCGAAGAGAACCGTAGCATTGTTGAGCCAGCTGGCGCGTTATCAATCGCTGGTATGAAAAAGTATATTAGCGCCAATAATCTACAAGGTAAAAACTGCGTCGGTATTATTTGCGGTGCTAACATGAACTTTGACCGTCTGCGTTATATCACTGAACGTACCGAAATTGGTGAGAAAAAGGAAGCCATCTTTGCGGTGACTATCCCAGAGCAGACTGGCGCGTTTTTAAACTTCTGCCGCAGCTTACAAGGACGTAACATCACCGAATTTAACTATCGTGCGGACAATCAGTTGTCACCCGATTCGATGGAACCTGCCTCAATATTTGTGGGTATCGCCCTAAAAGAAGGCGATAAAGAACGTCAAACCATTAGTAACCAATTGGCAAATGACGGCTATACAGCCTACGACTTAACCGATGATGATATTGCAAAATCGCATATTCGTCATTTAATTGGGGGTCATGCGCATGTTGAAAATGAACAATTATTAAAAGTTGTTTTCCCAGAGAGACCTGGGGCGTTGCTGACTTTCTTAGAAAAGCTGGGCGATGACTTTAACATCACCTTATTTCACTATCGTAATCATGGCGCCGCTGAAGGCCGGGTGCTGGTAGGTTTGCAAGCTTCGGAGCGTAACTCACGCCAATTGCAGGACGCCCTACTCGATATTGGCTATGATTGTACAATGCTCAATGACAATATTGGTTATCAATTGTTTTTAAAATGACATCAACCATCATAGGCCACAACTTTAGCCCAGCAAAAAACTTGAGAACGTTAAAATGCTGGGCTGAATTTTCAGCCTATACCAGCACATTTAAATAGTTAAACATGTAGTATTTATTAAACTTAGCGAAATTGACGGCGTTAATCGCCTGTTTTGGTTTTGGTATCAGAATTATCGGCTCGACTTTTAATTATTAAATAAATCACCATCTATATCTTATGTGATTGTTATTAAAAAGTTATCAACGAGGTCTTGATGAGTAAACACAATAAAAACCACAGCCAACCCACCAACGTTGAGCGCATGCGCATCGATAAATGGTTATGGGCGGCACGCTTTTATCGAACGCGTACTCTTGCCAAAGAAGCGATTGAGAGTGGACGGGTACATTATGGTGGTAGCCGTGTGAAGACCAGCAAGGAGATCGCTGTCGGTGATGAGCTCAGCATTCGCCAAGGATCAGCCACCGCAATGACTGAAAAAACGGTCATCGTTGAAGCCTTGTCGGCACAGCGTGGCAACGCGATTGCTGCACAAGCCTTATATTCAGAAACCGAAGACAGCGAAGAGCGCCGTGCCTATTATGCTGAACAGCGCAAGCTTGCTAACCTGGCACGTCCTGATAATAA
>JARIEH010000103.1 GCA_029256865.1 Psychrobacter sp. | reverse complement strand
ATTATTCAGAAACCAGCTACGTTGAAGAAGGCGAAAAAGTAAAGGGTCATCCTGATTCACATCCGAAGATTTATGGCCCTGGCATTGTCGCGACTGAAAACTTCCAACGTAATGACACCATTGAATATCCTATCCTACGCTACCCTTGGGTGGATACTAAGAAGTCGCTAGAGTCCATTGCTGAGAATGAAGACGTAGATATGGTGCAAGTGACTTATGTCAATCCAGAAACTGGCCAAGATGCACAAAAAATCATCGGCTTTAGCGCCATTATGCTGCGTCCTAACGAAGTGTTGCGTTTACCTAGACGCTCATGCGCCATGATATTTCATGTGATAGAAGGTGATATCATCGTGGATGTCGATGACGTCAGACATGAGCTGATAGATTCTGATACCAGCTGCGCCCCTTGCTTTGCCAATATCACTTTGACCAATACCAAGGACACACCGGCTTTTGTTTTTGTGGCAGATGAATCCCCTTTTCAAAAGAAACTCGGCCTTTACTCCGAACGCCCAAGAACTGACGTATAAACCTTTCGACATTTTAATAACAAAACTTTAATAACAACAAGGAATGATGATAATGAAACTATATGGCTACTTTCGTAGTGGTACCTCGCACCGTGTTCGCATTGCATTAAATTTAAAAGGACTAGATTATGAGTCAATTTCGGTCAATTTAGCCAAAGACCAACAGTTAGAGCCTGAGTTTAAAGCGTTAAACCCACAAGGTTTGGTGCCTGTTCTACAAACGGATGATCTACAGCTGTTTCAAAGCCCTGCCATTTTAGAATGGCTAGAGGAGACTTATGCTGATACACCGCTGCTGCCTAAAGACAGTTATGGGCGTATGCGTGTGCGGGCGTTGAGTGCCATGATAGGCTGTGACATTCACCCCATCAACAACCGCCGTATCTTGCAGTATTTGCGTAATGAGCTTTCTGTAGAGGAAGAACAAGTCAAGCTGTGGTGTCAGCGCTGGATAAACGATGGGTTTACGGCGTTAGAAAAGCTGCTTGCTGAAGATAACGAACGCGGTGATTTTTGCTATGGCAACAGTCCTACGCTTGTAGAGTGCTATTTGATACCACAAGTATATTCGGCGCGGCGCTTTGGGGTAGACATGAGCGCGTATCCTATCATTGAAGCCATTGACAAGCATTGCCATACCTTGCAAGCCTTTATCGATGCAGAACCCAGCAATCAAGAAGATGCTTTGTAATACCGTTTTTTAAATTTAAATATAAACAAGGAGTGTTTTATGTCGTATGTGATTGAACCTTTTGAGCACGTTGGTCTAAATGTTAAAGGCACAGAAGATAAGTTCCCCGTGCGCCGTGTTTACTGCGTAGGTCGCAATTATGCTGCCCACGCTCGCGAAATGGGCTTTGACCCAGATCGTAACCCGCCATTCTTTTTTTGTAAGCCTAATGATCCTGAGTCTGTCGTACCAGTAACAAAAGACGGTACAGTTGATATTCCTTATCCGCCGCTTACCGAGAACTATCATTACGAAGTTGAGCTGATAGTCGCTATCGGTAAAGATGCTAAAGATATCTCAGTTGAAGACGCTAAAAACGTCATCTTTGGTTATGCCGTCGGTCTCGATATGACTCGCCGTGATTTACAAATGAACATGCGTGAGCAAGGCCGCCCTTGGGAGGTGGGTAAAGCCTTTGATTACTCTGCACCCATTGGTGAGTTAACGCCCATTGACGGTAGCAATGAGTTGGATGCTGGCAACATTGAGTTAACCGTTAATGGTGAGACCAAACAGCAAAGTGATATTACGCATCTAATTTGGAAAACGTCGGAAGTTATTTCTCGTTTGTCTGAACTGTTTGAGTTAAAAGCTGGGGATTTGATCATGACAGGTACGCCAGAAGGTGTTGGCCCTGTGGTCAAAGGCGACACCATGGTAGCCCGTGTTGAAGGTCTTGGCAGTATCACAGTCAATGTAAAATAAAAAAATGCTAGCAAACCATCGAAACTAAAAACCATATCGAGCTTGTAAGAGCAAGCTCGATACATTAAAAAAAGACTATAAATTTTTATAATATTTTGCTATTGACAGCATTTCGTTGATGATTTTGTTCTTTTTACTGTAGGGAAGCTGCTCTGATGTGCCAATCACAGTAATCGAATGCCCTAAACGTTTACTCATAGACGCTACTATAGAATCTATATCGTCTGAAGCATACTGCATATCAATAGGTATACTAAAAGCGTTAATACCCCTCATCATATCTCCAGCGACGTATGAATACCCTTGCTCCCTAATCTCAATCAATGACTGTTCAAACTGCTGCCATTGTTTTGATACTTCTTCTACGCTAGTCTCTTTAAGCACAATATCTTCCTCAAACAATGTAGAGACTGATGCTTTTTTAACATCCTGCAACTCTGCCAATACCAGCGGCTTGATAACATCAATCGGCTGATAGCTTGCTAATAGTTGACCTGTTGCCGACGTGACTAAGGGCATACGCGAGCCTACTCGCGTAATGATACTGATCGACGTATCAGGTTCAATAGATTTAATCACGATAGGGCCTTCATTAAACCATTTGGCTATTTGCACGCCGCAATTGAGACTGTTTTTAATATCGATAGCTATGTTAGTAAGATCCTCCATGACGTTATTTTGGTCAAGTCCAGCCTGTCTCAAATCATCGACTCGAACCCCTAATGTATAGCTGCTGTCATCAAGCTGCTCGACATAGTTTTTTACTATTAAGCTTACTAGATATCGATGTATCTTGGCAGGATGCATTTGCATAGCTAAAGATATATCTTTGAGCTTCATGGGTGCTCTTTGATCTATCAATACATCTAAGATTGATAGCCCGATCTCCATTGATTGAACACCCTTACTTCTCTTATCAGAATTTGACATCATAAACTCGTATTTTGTTAATTTTTGTAATTAATAAATAACGCTATAAAGCAACTTTTTACATACTACGTAAACGTCGTTACAGCGAGAGAATTTTTTTAACTATTACCATTTAATGGCTACTTTATAGCAGTTGTTATCAAAGCTTTTGATTGAAGACTCATTATCTTATCAAGTAATTGATTATGTATTACGTAATATTCATGGTTCAAACGATAATTTTTGGTAAATAATTGGCAACTTCCCCAATCCTCACCCTTCGATATATACTAAAGATCATCTCAAAAACAGTCTAAACCACTCTCCAAGGAAGGAATAAATGATGTATAAAATGAAGAAAAAACTGTCCGCTACTATAGCCATGGCAAGCTTATTGGCATTATCTGCTTGCTCTAATCAAGAA
>JARIEH010000052.1 GCA_029256865.1 Psychrobacter sp. | reverse complement strand
TTGAGCAGTTTGGCGGTGAAGGCAATCTGGTCGCTGTGGTGTCGGACAGTTATGACTTATGGAACGCCATTGATAATATCTGGGGCGATACGCTCAAAGACAAGGTCGAAAATATGGGCGGTACATTGGTGATACGCCCTGACAGTGGTGATCCTGCCAAGGTTGTATGCGAAGCGCTCGCTAGACTGGCAGTGAAGTTTGGATCAACCATCAACAGTAAAGGCTATCAGGTATTGCCTGATTATGTGCGTTTGATTCAAGGCGATGGGATCAACCCGCAAAGCCTTGGCAAGATACTCGATGCGGTTATGGATGCTGGCTTTAGCGCCGACAACGTCACCTTTGGTATGGGCGGTGGTCTACTACAACAAGTCAACCGAGATACCATGAGTTGGGCGATGAAAGCCAGTGCTGTCTGTATCTCTGGCGTTTGGAAAGATATTTATAAAGATCCCATCACCAGTCAGTCGAAGCGCTCAAAAAAAGGCCGCTTGGCGCTCATTAAAGACAGCAATGGTCAGCTACAAACCATTAAAGAAGAGGCGCTGTTAGCCAAACAAAACAACCTGTTACGTGACATTTATGTCGACGGCAACCTATTGATAGAAGATACCCTCACCATTATACGGAAGCGCACAGGATGGTAATCAACTCCAAAATAAAAGCCATCACTAAGGATGTACTGTTAGCACCGCTCTATCTGTATCAAGGTCACAAAGTGAAACGCGATACTGTCCGCCTTCCAGAGCCAGATGGCGCGCGCGCAGGGCATATTAAACTCATCTTTAATCATGATGAGGGTCACAGCTCTGCAAAATCAACCACTGCAAACCCAAAAACGCTTAGCCTAATGATCGTGGGCGATTCTGCAGCGGCAGGCGTCGGCACTCTGACGCAACAAGAGGCTTTGGCTGGCAGGCTCATACCTGCTTTGCAGCAGCAGCCTTTTATCACTGCTCACTTTGATGAGCTTATATGGACACTGCAGGCGACTACTGGACACACTAGCTTTGATATCCTACGCAGGCTTTATATCCTTCCCACTCCTAGCCAGCCAGTGGATGTGATGGTATTGAGCGTTGGCGCTAATGATACTACCTCCAACGTCTCTGAAGCAAAATGGCAACAGCAGCTCGAGCAAATCATTGCCATTGCCAAGCGCAAATTTGGGGTGCGTGAGCTGATTTTCTCTAGTCTTCCGCCAATGGCTCAGATGCCCGCATTGCCTAAACCATTAAATGGTTTTATCGGCGCCAAATCAGACAGACTTGATCAAGTACTACAGCAAGTCTGTGCCGCCCATAGTGACGTACATTATATGCCAGCAGACTTTGAACGCATGGCACAAGAACACTCTAATGGTATACCGATTGAGGCGAAAGCGATGTTTGCTAGCGACGGCTTTCATCCTAGCAGCTTAACGTATCGTTTTTGGGCACAGCAATTATCAGAGCTGATTTCACAATTGCTAAAGGCTAAAAATTAGACCAAAAAAACCGCTGAATAATCAGCGGTTTCTTTATGGTACTGCGACTGCATTTATACCAACGCTTGAGCAAAATAAGATCAAGCGTTAAGTAAAATTTATTCAGCAGATTTCTTCGCACGGCCACCAAACGCACCAAAGCGCTTGTTAAAGCTAGCAACACGGCCTTCAGTAGAGGTTTTACGCTGCTCGCCCGTGTAGAATGGATGCGAAGCACTTGAAATATCAAGTGGGTAGTATGGGTATTCTTTACCTTCATACTCACGAGTCGCTTTTGTCTTAACCGTTGAACGCGTTAAGAAAAACACGTCAGCGTTGGTGTCATGGAACAAAACTTCTTGGTAATTAGGATGAATGTCTTTACGCATAATAAACTCTCTATGTCCGATGTATGCATGGTCTATATGATCAACTACAGCATACGTAACTGAGGCACTAAGGACATCTACAAGTCTGGCAATTGCATCACTGGCTTATTCCAGCACCCAATACCACACCCTTGCTCACCTAGCCTTCCCCAGCGGGAAAATTAAAGAGTGATTTTAAAGGTTTTTAGCGATTGGTGCAAGTAAATGATACGTTGACTGAAAAAGCAAAGGCTAAGAAAAAAGTAAAATATTTTTAACTTTTAAATTAAGCCCCATTCTTTTGATAAACGTCAATAAAAATCAGCCATTAAATGGCTGATTTTTGGTTCTGATAACCTCACACTTAAATACTATTAGTTACTATTTGGTTTTTACAATATGCCAAACACCCATTTTGTTATCACCATCTTTATCACCAACTTTTGTGTCATTGGCATAAAAATATAAAGGCTTACCATTCATAGCCCACTGATACTTACCATCCTCACGTTGAAATGCTGCAAACTGACCAGACGCTTTAGCATTACTCGGTGCCATAAATGCTGGCCAAGCGATCAGACAAGCACTGCCACACTCTGACTTATTCTTTGAGTCTTTATCAAAGGTATATAAGGTCATATGGTTACTTGCATCGACCAACATACCGTTTTTACTGGTCACTGGAGCCGTGTTGCTCTTGGTCGCTTGTACATCGTGCATACCTGAGTCATCTTTACCGAAAACATTGTTTAAGGTCGAACAACCCGTCAATGTCAAAACGCCTGTTAAGGCCGATAACATAAGAATACGTTTCATAATAACTTCCTTGTAATTAAGAATGATGTTTTGTTGATTTGAATTTTATGCTTATTTTTACTTGTAATACTCTAAGCTAAGCGATGATTTATCAGTACACTTCGACAACCAAAATACGCTCAAATCTTACTTCGAGCGTTTTACTATAGCATATACTTTGAAACCGTCATTTCTATCAAAATAGAAACTTACAAAATTACGTAGTTTTTACAAATTCGTTAAACTAAAACATTTTTACCATAAGAATGAGTATGTAGTCTCATTCAGACGACTTTTTAAGCTCATGCTTACACTTAGTAAATATTGTCTGTCAAATAATGACGGCAGCAACGCAACACCGCCCTTGAACTTTCTCGTAATCATGCGCATATCAAGACCATAGCCAAACTAAGATTAACACAGCAAAAATATAGATTCTGATAGCAAGCAAGCTCCTAGCATAGGTTTATGCTGACACTATTGAGATTATGGCAAGGATATAATAACGACAATGACTCAACCTTCGACAGATACCAAGCTTCAATCTATTCAACAGGGCGATAGCTCTTATAAAAAAATGAATAATAAACCAACAAAACGTGTTGGTATTTTGGGCGGTGGTACCGCAGGCGCAACGATAGCCATTCGTCTCGCAGCACTAGGTCTTGAGACCTATTTGTTTGAAAAGAAAAGCTCGCTGATTGATGGCCCTCCAATGTGTCACTTGCACGCAGGCGGCAACCTCTACCGTGAGATTCCTGATGAAGACTGCGTGGCATTACTCAAGCAATGCATCGATATACTGCGCCTATATCCTTATACTATCGACGTACGTCCTACTGTATTTGCGGTACCGACTCGCGATAAGGGCTTACCTGAGGATTTGCTACCACGCCTTGATATCTTAACAGACGCCTACCGCCAATTGATCGCAAAAGATGCCAACAATGAAGTCTTGGGTAAGCCTGAAGATTATTATCAGCTCTATAGTCATGAACAATTAACCGAGCTCTCTGAACGCGAGCAAGTTGCCACTCCTAGCAGTGTAGATGAATGGATGATACCAGTTGCCAAGTATTTGGATCTCAATAAGGTGAAGTTTCCACTGATTGTGGTACAGGAGTATGGCTGGAACATATTTCGCTTAGCCGCTTCAGCGCAGTTGGCGCTAGAAGAGTATGATAATGCCCATATCTTTACTGACACCCAAGTGCAGCAAGTGGTTGCTGTCGATTGTGACAACTGCTCAAACGCTGATCATCATGTGACCAAATGGCGTATCGATTACCAACCAAACAACAGTGATAACAGTAATGTAAAAGAAGACGCTGAATCTATTGAAGTTGATTATCTGATAAATGCATGCGGCTTCCGTACTGGCATGATCGACGATATGGTCGGTATCGACGTCAAGCGCATGGTAGAGTTTAAGTCCTCTTATATTACTCATTGGGGTGATACTGGCGGACAGATACCAGAGATTATCGTCTATGGTCAGCGTGGAACGCCAGATGGTATGGCTCAGTTGACGCCTTATCCAGGGGGCTATTTTCAGATTCATGGTATGAGTAAAGCCATTACTTTGTTCGATGACGGTTTGGTGGCTTCTAGCAAATACAGCGCCCAACCCAAACTGCCCAATCAATATGTCCGTTATATTGAAGATGGTTGGGACAAAACCCCGCTCCAAGCTCGCAGCCAGCAATCCATTGATTACATCGCTGAGTTCGTACCGACATTCAATAGCGCACGCAGCGTGGGTAATGCGCTGTACGGCGGTCAGCAAATCCCTGGTACGGATGATACGTTGCGGGTGGCTGATGTGAGCCTATACCCTAACATACGCTATGCCCGGGCTGAAAACGTCAAAGCGTCATCGACCTTGATAGCGGCTGATGAAATCGTTGAACAGCTCATGGAAATTGGCCTACTAGACCACGACTTGTCAACCAATCACGAGCGTTACTCTCATCAATGGCAGTACCTTGCTCATAATAATAGCATGACTGTCGATAAGTTGGCACATACCTTGGCCGAAGCGCGTGGATTCCCAGTTGCAATGGCCAAGGTTAATAATAGCGTTGAGCAAATAACCATAAAAAACTCAGCACTTGCTTAAGAACTACCGTCGCTCTTATTACTAAAAATGAATCGATGGTATGTATTTTTGGCCGCCATAATGAAGATAAATAGTGAGCATAAAAAAACGGCAGAAATGACCCAATAGTGGTAATTTTTTACTGTTTTAGAACTTGTTGTTGGTGAACAACTATGAGTTTCCTACCATTTTTTCTGTATCTACTTCATCATTAATCTTGACGATCACATGTAATAAATCAATGGCCTCATCAATGGTGTTACAAACCACCAAACGATCAAGATCCTGCTGCTTCATAAAACCTTGTTCAGTGGTATATTTTAAATGCTCAATCAGCTTATCGTAAAAGCCATTGATATTAAGAATGATCATCGGCTTTTCGTGTTGATACAGCTGACGCCAAGTAGCGATTTCCATAATCTCCTCTAGCGTTCCAAGTCCGCCTGGCAAGGTGACAAAGGCATCAGCATATTCTGCCATTACGGTCTTGCGCGTGTGCATGGTGTCGGTCAAGTGCAAACGTGTCAGCTGCTCATGGGCAATTTCGTGCTTGAGCATGAAGGTTGGAATCACACCCACTGCTTGTGCGCCAGCATTGATTACTTCATCTGCCACTGCCCCCATCAGACCGATACTCGCGCCACCATACACTAAGCCTAAACCATTCTCAGCCAATGCTCGACCCAAGTCACGAGCGGCTTTTTCATATATCTCATCATTGCCCGAGCGCGAGCCACAATAGACAGCGACCAAAGGCATAGTCAGGCTTGTTTTATCCACTGCTCTTTCAATATGAGCAATGTCCTGACTGGTTAAGACTTCATAATTTGTATTGTTGATATTCATTTGCATATAA
>JARIEH010000153.1 GCA_029256865.1 Psychrobacter sp. | reverse complement strand
CACCGCTAACCATAAATCGTTAGCGGTGTTTTAGTATTAAGACGGACAATTCTAGGTAAAGAATCAACAGCATCTGGTATTTCAGCCATTCCAAAACACAGCATCTCTATCAATCTTAGCAAACCGTTAATAAAAGCCAACAAAATCATCCTATTAGTTAAGGCTTATACTATTTAGATTGAAACTAAATTCAAGCATATCTTGAATAGATGATTATTATGAATGATTTTTTTATCAACTATCATTAGGAGATGAAGATGAAAAAGTTAATATTGAGTCAATCGCTGCAGAGTAAACTATGGATAGCATTGTTAGCGAGTTGCATTGGTCTGAGCGCTTGTAGTGGTGAAACAGAAGAGATGCCTAATGCCAGTACCAGTGAGACCGAGTCTAGCGAGGTGACACCTGTGCAAACCGCTAGCGGCCCTGAGGCTGAAGCTTCTGTGAACAACTCTACAGAGGATTCAGGCGGTACAGCATATTATTCTGGTTCGGGCAATGCAGAAGGTGAGGAAAAGGCCGATGACACCGTTACTGTCAACGAGAATAATCCAAACATACAAGAGAGGGTGCCAGAGGGCGTGCAATAAATGCGCGGCTTATCACAACGCTATCTAACGTATGACAGGATTTTGGCTTCATCATATCCTCCTTGATAGATACCCATATCTACCTGCATAAGAGTCCACGATGCAATCGTTACTAAGGGACAGGTTCTTATGCCCCATCCCGTTTTTTATCACCCATTTGATGGTTAAAATGTCTCTATTATTTCTCTAAAAGCCATTTTTTGCTTTTGCAATCAATGGTTTAGTAACATAGAAGGAGTCAGTGAAACATTGACGTCATACCATTAATAATTCAATAAAACTATAAACACTCGCCATACATACAACTCGCTATTGAATATTTTATATTATTTATATCAGTTTGACTGATCACAGAGACTGATATGTAAAATTGAATGATCACAAAGCGAAATCACAAAGCGAAAAGGATGACCGCTATGGACAATCAAAATATGAACGAAAAAAGTATGGATGAACAATACGAAAAAAATCAAAAAATGGATGATCATAATATGAATAATCAAACGCTAAAAGGCGAGTGGAATCAACTGAAAGGTTCTGTAAAACAAAAATGGGCCGATCTAACAGATGATGATCTTACCCATATCGAGGGTGATCGTGACAAACTGGTCGGACGTGTCCAAGAGCGCTATGGCCATTCAAAAGAAGATGCTGAACGTGATGTGGATGAATGGCGTCGCGAAAATAACTACTAAATATAAGTACTAAATATATGCTCTTGATAGAGCGATAACCTTTGGTTGTCACTTATCACTAAACCTATAAAATAGGCCGCATTGATAGAATGCGGCCTCTTTTATGGGCTAATTCTGCTACAGTTATCATTCATCATTGTCATTTAACGAAAGACTTATGAAACAACAGTTGTTAGAATCAGTCGTTATTGAATCACTGTATTTATTTGGTCACGCTATAGCGGGAAAACAGCTCTTATAGGGCTCAGAAGTCCCATTTTAATTCTCAGCATACGTGCCATCATCATACTTTAAAGATAACAGTGATTTCTCTGTCTCAGCGTCTGATCCAAATTTAACAGGAACAATACCTCTCGCATGCAAACCCCAAACTCTGAAAAAATATTGGCGAATAATTTGTTAACTTCCCCTAGTGATGAGGAGGATCTGAATAAAATAAGCAAAGAAGCTGCTGCCTTTATGAGCTTGCCGCTCAATATTCAAAATGCCTTAAAGCAAAATAACAGAATCGTCTTTATAGCAAACAATCCTTCTATAAGCATCGCTCAACTTAAGAGTTTATTACGGCCTGATGATGTATTAGTGTTATTCAATCATTTCATCCATGCGAGGTTTTTTGCCAACGATCCGTTAGCCAGCACCCTGCCTAAATTATTATTTTTTCGACAGATTGGCAACAGTAAACTGCATTTTGGTTTGCCCCCTAGAAGTAATAATGTATCCGTGATGAAGCGAATGGCGAAGGCTGCGCCATTAGGCATATTGCTCAGTAACCAGTCATATCAATTCCCACTGCCCACTGATGACCCAAGCCCCGATGACGACCCTATTACTGCTGATCGAACACTTATTATTCCTCCAGTCGTGCAAGCGTTATTGCAGAACGATAGGCGTCACAGTGTGTTATCAGAGCGTCATCCAGTCGTTGCTGACTATCCTTACTTTAAAGATATTCATTCTTCAGCCCCTTCGTCAGGGTTTTTATTGTATCGATTACTATTAGCAGCTCGAGAGCATCTACAATTTATGCAAAAAGCCGCGCTACCATTACAGTTATTAATGGTTGGTTTCAATGACAATGATAAAACCGCCCATTTTTGGCAGGGGCATAATTGGGAATTTGAGCGTCGGGAAATGAGTTTGCCGCCGCCAGAAGTAGAAATCATACGTCAGTATTAAGTATTAAGTATTAAGTATTAAGTATTTATATGCTTGCTATTTAAACATCGGCTCTCTAAACATAAGCGGCATCAGGACAATGAGCCAGCTCTATCTCATTGCTGTTGGGCTTGCGTAACAGAACAATCGGAGTGGATTGCTCATCCGACCAATCAATAAATCCCCTACTAGAAAATTGCTCAAGCCAACCTTCCATTGGCCAACATTGCCACTTTTCATGAAAGCGATTGGCATTGATGATGATACTCTCTAGATGATTGAGAGGTGGGCGATAGACCGCGTGCTGTTGGTGATAAACAAGGTCGGATGTGAGATAAAAATCAATATTTAATCGACGAGAGGTAAAAGCAAAGTCGGTATCTTCTGCGCCATAACCTGTGTATTGGGTATCAAACCCCCCTATCTGCTCAAACTGTGGGCGCTTAATGGCGAAACATAAGCTCCAAAATGCCCCGTAATCGTCAGTTTGCTTAATAGCCGTTTGTACGGTCTCAGTAAAAATAGATTCTTTCTCGTCGAAGTTATATCGATAAGGGTTATAAACAGACAGCTGATTCAGATAAGCAGTGGTCAACGTGCCGCTTTGTAAATCTAAGCTTTCGGTGTCCGACAAGGGTCGCGTCAAATAGCGTGGCTGCCCCATGAGTAGGGCTTTTGGATACTGTACTAACTTTGCACTCAATTGTTCAATAAACGTTGGCGCTACGATGCAGTCAACGTCCAAAAATATCAACGTGTCATGGGTAGCCCTCGCTGCACCAATGTTGCGATTATGACCAATATCAAACTCAGTCCTAATTGAACGATTTGAGTGATGAGTGTTTGCCTTATCAATTGTCGTGGGAATTTTTACGATATTTAAAGCAAATTCAGCCAAACGCTTAGGGTCAGCGTCATCATTCACAATAATAACTTCATCGGGCTTGACGCTACCATTCATCAGGCTACTGAGTAAGTTATAAAGATGACGGTTGCGCCCATAGCAGGTGGTGATGACCGTCGTCGGCAGACGATCAGACACAGTGTTAGAGTTGGTCATTGGTTTTGTGGTCATTGCTTCTCACTGCCTCTTTTATTACGTTATATTTTATTGATGATATTATTTGAGCTCATCGCAATCAGCGCTCAGGTTTTAACTCAATCCGAGCCAATAACCAATTTTCAAACCAAGTTTTAGTAGTCGGATATTGAGTCATACTATGCATAAATGCTTCGGCAGCAGGCAAGTGGTCCGTTTTACTCTCTGAATTATTGGATTGCCGCACTGATTTGTCTGGTTCAACCGATGCTTGATCTGAAGGTGGTCGATTCAGCTTAGTATCGGCATGTTTGTTTATCCTGTTCTTGAATGACTGCCAACTTACTGCGCGTCCTTGTGCTATCAAAGCTTGTGCCATGACTTCTTGTTCTTGATGTGGACGCTCATCAGGGAGAACTACTAGCGGCGTCGCATAATGGTAAGCTTGGGCAACGGCATTCAGACCGCAGGCCATGAGTAGATAGTCACTATGCTGGATAAATGCGGTTACATCTTCTACCTGAGTCGCGATATCGACATAATGTCGCTTATCATCATCGATAGGACCAAGCGATATAATAAAGGCATTGGGTAATAGGCGACGTAATTCAGGTAATTTAATATCAATGGCTTGATGACCACCGTAACCTTTGATAACAGTAATGATAGGAGGGGTGTTTTGGTTTTTGTCTTTATTTTCTAGTATTAAAGAAAGAGCTTTGTGGTCAGCAGTAAGCGGCATCAATTCTTTTATAAAATCATGGTAAGTTCGCGGGTTTCGTTGTTCAGTGCTAATAAAATCAAGGTAGAGCGTTTTTTTGCTTACCCATTCAGGTGTTCTGGTAGATTCTAATAGACGAGGAAAAGGGGCGAGTAAAGCAAGAGCGCCAGCAAAGGCATTAACATGAGGGGCATCATCGCGAATACCAGGAAGTCTCACATAAAGGTAAGCAATACTAGCGCTTCGGCATAGCATGGCCACTTCCACGCTGACATCGATAATCATCAAATCAATGCGGCGCTGATAAATCGTATCGAGTATTTGGTGGCTACGCCTTTGAATATCACTATTACCCACTGGCGAATAATGCAGGCTGGCTGGTTGCCAATGGTCTCCTGCGCGCCCAGCGAGTACATCATCTGCACGCTCATCTTCTGCTTGCAGCCGCACTACTTGCTCCTCATCTATAGAAGTAAAGGTATAAGTATCTGGAGTTAAGCTGGTAAATACTGTCAGCAGTTTTCTTGCTTCAATGGGCAATAGGGCAGCAAGCTTATCGACTTGGCGGCAATGCCCTGAACCATGATGATGGGCGTAATAACCCAGCCGCATCACCCTTGCTCTCCAAGATTTACAGTAACAGTTTGATCATCTAAAGTAGGTTTTACCGCGCTTTTTGAATTAATGAACGGTTTTAACTGCTCATGCTCAATGTCAAAGGCCTTCAGTGCTCGCTGCCCCTTTTTTTGCTTGTCAAGATACGCTTGGAGATGGCTTTCTGCTACGGCTATTTTATACAGGGCTAGATAGCCTTCTACCATCGCTGCTACTGAACAAAACTGTAAGGCGCGGTCTCGGCAGGCGTGACGTGAAATTTTTTTAATCTCGGTAAAGCCTTTTATAAAGGCCTCTTTGTCTTCTTTAGGTACGATAATACCGTTGCTTGCTGTGACAATCTCAGCACTGGCGCCCACATCAAAACCAATAATTGGTGTACCACATGCCAAGCTCTCAGCCAATGTCAAGCCATAAGGCTCATCCCACGTGCTGGTAAATAGCATGGCGGTCGCTTGGCATAGGTAGCGATTCACCTCATTCTTAGTGACGTGACCGACATAATCAAATAATTTAGACGCCCGATTTTCACTGTCTTGAGCCAACAACGGCGCCACTTGTTGATAAAAATAGGCTTCATTACTTTTGGGACCCGCAATAATGAGTTTTTTCCCAGCCTCCATACAATACTGCATTGCCAAATGCGTGCCTTTTTCGGGACAGATGCGTCCGTACCAAAAATAAACCTCACCATTCTCCCTAATAAGGCGATCTGTGGCCTCGGTATTAGCGACAAAAGACTTTACATCGATGCCGTTATAAACTACCTGCGAAGGCACAAACTCAGAAAACAACCGCTGTTGGTGTTTGCTAATAGCGGTAAATTGGGTTTGTGTACCATGGCGTAACGTTAGTAGCGCCAAACGCAATTGCGGGAAAATAGGTGTATGAAAGGTGGTAAAAAACCGTGCACCAAAGGCCTGACCTGTCATCATTGGGATATGATGCAAGCTGTGATTGTGTACGACGTCAATCTCATCACGTCCGTCACGCTCAATAATATCGCGAAGTACCCCTTGATAGACCAAATATTGATACATCTCCTCACGACTCATCCCTAAGGTGTCATGCTCACTAGGATAGACGGTCGCATCAAATTCTTCTCGGGTCAGCATTGGTACTAAGCGAGCTTGCGTCTGACTGTCTTCATGCGCATAAAGCAATACCTCATGACCTTGAGCGACAAGCTCATCGCATATAAGCTGCGTAATCATCTCAAGACCGCCCGCGTAGGGCTGTGCAATGGGATATAAACAGTGGGCAATAATCGCTATGCGTAATGGTTTATCAGATATATCGACAGAGCGGTTGGGGTCAGCACTAATAGACTCTATAAAACGAACAGGATTGGTTAAAGACATATAAACCTCAAAGTAAAAATAACGATAGTATGGGTTTCTGAGTAAAAGTAACTATTCAATTCAGTTCATAAAGTTAACTATTTAAGAGTTAATAATTTTCTTGTCTTTAAATACTGTGTCAATAGCAGGTTTGGTGATGGCTTTGCTTTGCTGGCGAGCTATCGTAAACGTAGGTTTAGACATAATATGGATATTGGTTACGTTTTGCTTTGTAGTCGCGAAGTTATCAAAGGCTATTTTTGCTGCACCAATTTTTAGCGTACAGACGGTTAAAGCACAGACAAATAATAGCGGAGAATAAAAAGGAGAGAATGGCGCTACCATGAATGCTGTGATGATATTGAGCACCAAAAGAAGTTTGGGTAAAGCCACTATGTTTGCCCGCCATAACGAACTCTGAGTGCGAATGTGGGCTTGCTTTGGCGTACATATAAAGGGTTTTTCACTTCCCCATAACACAGGTAACCACGATAACGCTCCAAGCTCCCAAAAGTTCAAGTGCATTAACCATGCTCTCAAGCTTTTCTTCATACTGGTCTGATAGTCTTTATTAACCTGTTTATTTAGCGGTGCTTGGTCGTGTAAGTAGGCCCATAAACGTCTGATTAGAAAAAACATATAACTGGCATATACCACGTATAAAGGAGTGAGTAAGGATGGGTCAGGAGTAGTGCCAAAAAGCTGAGTATTAAACAGCGCATGGGTGATTATCAATAATGACGCAATCTGCAAGAATATAAACAAACCAGTAAAGTTTATCCAAGCGCTAAGCTGTGAGAGATGAGCACGAGCATAGGCCAGGCGTTCAGCGATACTCGCTGTTTTTGCCGTATGAGTAGTGTGTTCACTAAAAATAGTCGTTGATCGCGATGGTTGCTCCTTGTTTAGAGGCTCTTGGCGCTGAGCAGAAAACAATGACGATAAATAGTCGTTTAATACTTGCATATTGCCATAAATCCAGCGCTGACGCTGGGACAGTAGATCGTTCAAAGTAGTGGGCAATAAACCCGTCGCGATGACCTCGGGGATAAATTGACTGACAAAACCTCTTTGATGCATCAAGACACCCATCTGCGCATCTTCGGTAATAGAAGCGCCTGACCAACCGCCCAAATTTAAAAGATCCGTACGGCGAATCACTGCATAAGTGCCTGTCGATAACGCCCGTTTGCGATTGAAAGAACGATACAGATGATGATTAAAATAATGATTAAGCTCGCTATGCGTCTCTACTTGACCAGCGTTACGGTAAAACTGTGGGAACTGTAAGAGAGTGTGGTTAGGGTGGCGTTGAATAGCATTGGCAATGGATACTCTGGCATGGGGTAATGCTTGATAATCACTATCGACCACCACAAGATGCGTACATTCTGGGTTCATGAGACCCAATGCCAAATTCAAGGCACCTGCCTTAAAACCTGCTACTGCGTCAATATGATAAAAACGTACATTGAGCTCAGGAGCTAAACTGGCGCAGAAAGCTGCCAATGGCTGATATAGTGACGTATCTGTATTATTATTATCAATAATAAGTATCTCATCCGCGGTATTTTTAATCGCCAACAGAGAGTGTATGGTGGCAATAACCAACTCTGGCGGTTCAGCTCTTGTCATTAACTGAAAGCTCAAAACAGCAGTTTTGCTGGCAGGCGAAAACCTGTCATTTAAGGGATTGGCTTTTAGGTATGGCTTTTTGGAAAAAGCCCCCATAGCCTCTCCTATCGTTTTATATACCACTCCATTGTTAGGCGCCATAATTTTTCCCTATTGATTATTTAAACGAATGTAAAGCCCGTACACTCTTTAAAAATACTCACCGCCTCTCAACATATAATGAAATATTAATGAGCGAGTGTACATTTGTCGTCTAAATAATACCTTAGCGCAGAGTAAAAATTGATGGTTAATTGTTTAGGGATCTCTAGTAATGTAATACTGAGTAATTGATGTAAAAATTCAGTAAATTCAAGTGTTTATTGTTAATATGAGAGGATTTCTTAGGATGAGTTTAGGTATTATAATGAACAATAGTTCTTCTATGAGGCTAAATATAATTACAGAAGAGAGGATAAATCTAAAATAATGGTTTGTTAAGTAAAGCATTAACTCTGCACCAAACTGACACAGGAAACTAGATGCTAGATATTATTGGTATAAATATAGCCATAGGCCCGTTTCACCTTTGCTCAATAAGTCTTCATAGTCATGCCAAACTTCACAGGCATGACTATACGAGATACTTGGATATATACCGATGGAGATGATACTTTGTTTAGGATTTGAAGGCGGGTAATAGCGATACAGCCATGATTATTATTCCCAATGTACATTTTAAGACATGTGTACATCAGATGCATGGATTGGGATAGATAGAGCAGGACAGTATAAGACGCTAGATACAGCAAAGCCCC
>JARIEH010000311.1 GCA_029256865.1 Psychrobacter sp. | reverse complement strand
ACATCAGACAAACGGCGGACGACATAATTATTGGGTAAGGGTTTGCCGCCTTTTTGTGCTGAAGTATCATCAAATATCATATGGCCTTGACTATCAATACGCGCATACTTCATGGGTTTGTCGCGTGGCCAAAAAAAGTCA
Source organism: Psychrobacter sp. (assembly GCA_029256865.1). The sequence goes on along the minus strand of JARIEH010000311.1, from coordinate 8,503 downwards.
GATGGGTGGTTAACAATATGACTGAAAACAAGTTTGGTGAGTCGGCTCCACTCAAAGAAGCGTACTTCTTTAGAGCGCAGTGCAACGATTAATGCCAATGAAAAACTGACCATGAGGTTGACCAAGCCGATGAGCGCAACCCCAAGGATGGAGACCAGAATCAAAGGCCAGCTGATCTGCGCTGAGGATAGGTTAAACAGTCCGTGCGCTAAGTTTGCGGAAGCAAAGGCAATATGGCGAATATCAATGGGTAAGCCAAATAAGAACCCTATAGTAGCCGTACTGCCTAAGAATACACCGAATAAGAAGTTACCCATGATAGCGCCGAGGTTGGCTTCAACGAAGCTACCCAAGCGTTGTAGCCATGACTTAGGTAATATATATCGCAGTAACCAGTGCCTGTGGATACGAGCGCCAATTTGATTGTATACCGCCAAATTATCATAATATCCAGCAATGAGACCAGATAAGAATAAATAGACCCCAGCAATGGCAGCATGAGGAAGTGCTAAAGAATAAAAAGGATCAAGATCATGTAATAAGCCCGCTGCCTTATGGCTGCTGATCATTGGTGCACCAGTATACTGTAACCAAGCAAAAGAGATGATCAAAGCGACTGGCACAGCGAGCATGACGTTACCCATAATGGCGATGAATTGGGTACGGAGAATATCGACTACTAACTCGGATAACTTGGTGAGCTGATGTGATTTTTTGCCAGAGCCGTCTGATATGGTTGAGGCAATAGCAGCCGCAGTCATCGCTGGCTGTTTGGTCGCTACGGTACCGTGAGCGATATGGATAAAGACGAAGCCTAGCCCGTAAATCATACTATTTATAAATGCCCGTCCCATAGGGGCAAGGGCTAAATGGTAAGCCAGTATCTTTAGCGTGGCCATAAAGGCAATCAAAAAGCCGCCAATGGAAGCTTTTTTGAACATTTTTTGATAGCCAGCCCTATCGGTACTGATATAGTGCTCACCGACGCGGCTGGCATTTTCAGTGACTTTACGTGACAGTAGTTTGGTATTATTGTCTATCAAATAGCCAATACTATAACGACGATTGGCCGTTGTAATGATGGTTTGAATCAGCTCTATGATGGCTTTATCGCGATTAGGACTCTTGTCAGCGACCAAATCTGTCAAAATACGCATGCGTTGCAAGCTTTGATCGAGGCGCAGCATCATATTGGTCAAACGAATCGAGATGCCAGTTTTATAGATGCGCTTACGTACGGTGGCGACGATATCATCACATTGCTCTAGCATGACCAGCAGGGGCGCGGGATCAACAGCGTGCTCTGGCGTAATGTCAGTTAAGGTGTCAAGCTCATGGGCTTGTCGATACTGATTGACGAACAATACGGCCTCTTGGTTTTGTGCGACAAAGGAGGCTGAGTAGTTTAATATTTGTGGATAGGCTTCCATCAGATCGGGATGCAGGCCAATACCACTGATACGGTAGGACAAAATAACAATCGCATTCAAAATATTGTTTTTTGCCGTAGCCACAAGGTGCAAGTGTTCTTTTTGTACTTTGAGAAGGCTTACGAGGGTGTCCCACTTATCTTTTTCGACATCTGCCAACCAACGTTCATCTTGCGGTTTATCAAACAAATAACCGACCAGCTCAACGACAGAGTCATCTTGTGGTAGTAAGGGCAAAAATCTGTGACCAACCAATCGGCGTAGGCTACTAAAAAATCCCTCGTCCGACATAATGCCCGTATCAGTATAAAGGGCAATTTGACGATACTGAATGATAAGTTTTAGCACAAAGCTGGCCAGACCATCACCGTACTCTGGGTGTTGATTCAGGGTATCGATCAGGGCTTGGATTTTCTGATTGGCGAGTACAGGCTCCTTTTCAGTCACCCGCAGCTCATTGATCAAGCGCTTAAGTACCGCTGGATCTGGTACGTCAGTTAAGGCTGTAATCTGCTGTAAAATGCGTGTTATTTCGGACACATTGTACCCTTTCTCGTTGTTATTCTAATAATAGTTTATATCACTATCTTCTGAGGTAGGACTGTTTTTAAGTAAGATCTGGTCGCTATTTGAAATCTATTTTTTAATTGTTTTTGTCGATGAAGACTGAGAGCGTTTATTCTAACTTCTTTTCATTAGGGTTCTAATTTGGGTTATTTTAATCTTAACCATGCATAGATAGTTAATTATTTTGTTAGCAGTTATTGTGATGATATTTTTGGCAAAAAAAGGGACAGTAGCGTTACTGTCCCTTTTATCGTAGTGCGGTAAGGCTTACTTTATTATAAAAGTAAACAATTAGCTAGCAGGTACATCAAAGTAACTCAGATCAAAGTTCATCATTGGATCACTACCGGCTTTCACCATTTGAGCATGAGCATCGATACGTGGCAAGATACGTCCAACGAAATAATCGGCAAGCTTGGCTTTATTGGTATAGAAATCACCTTCTTTACCGTTCGCGGCTTCGACCATTAAAGCAAACATGTACGAGTAGGCGAGGTAACCAAAGGCGTGCATGTAGTCAACGGCACAGCCATTGATTTCACTCTTACGCGAGCCAATATTGCTAAGAACAGTCGTGGTTAACGTTTCAATCGTATCGGCAGCGTTTAGCGTGGCTTGCTTGATACCATGATCAGCCTGCATGTTATTGACAAAATCACGAATCTCTCCTAAGAAATGGGTGACATATTTGCCGTTATTACGTGCGACTTTACGACCTAATAAGTCAAGCGCTTGAATACCGTTGGTGCCTTCATAGATCTGGGCAATACGGGTATCACGCACAATTTGCTCCATGCCCCATTCGCGGATATAGCCGTGACCACCAAATACTTGCTGGCAATCAATGGTTGCTTCTAACGCTTTGTCGGTTAAGAATGCTTTAGCAACGGGTGTCAGTAGGGCAACACGCGCAGCAGCTGCTTGAGCGGCTTCTGGATCGGTACTAAATTTCTCTTCATCAAGGTTTTTGGCCACGTACATCGCAAAGCAACGTGAGGCTTCGGTGTTGGCTTTCGCATTTAATAGCATACGGCGTACATCGGCATGATGAATAATCGCATCCGCTGGCTTTTCTGGGCTTTGAATTTGAGTATCACTACGGCCTTGGCCACGGTCATTGGCATATAGCGCCGCATTCTGATAAGCAAGCTCAGCACCACCTAGGCCTTGCAGACCCATGGTGACGCGTTCATAGTTCATCATAATAAACATTGAAGACAGACCGGTATTCTCTGCACCAACCATCCAGCCTTTGGCATTGTCAAAGTTCATCACACAAGTGGCTGAGGCTTTGATGCCCATTTTGTGCTCGATAGAGCCAACCGCTAAAGTGTTACGCTCGCCTAGGCTACCATCTTCGTTGACCAAGAATTTTGGCACCACAAATAGCGAGATACCTTTTGAGCCTTCTGGCGCATCAGGGGTTTTTGCCAATACCAAATGAATGATATTGTCAGTAAGGTCATGCTCACCGCCAGTGATAAAGATTTTGGTACCAGAAATATCGTAGCTACCATCATCATTAGGCACGGCTTTGGTTTTAATAATACCTAAATCAGTACCCGCATGTGGCTCGGTCAAACACATGGTACCCGACCATTCACCAGAATACATTTTTTCTAGATAGGTTTTCTTCTGCTCCTCAGAAGCAGCCGCATTCAAGCAAATAGTCGCACCAACGGTTAGGTTTGGATAAAGCGCAAAAGATTGGTTGGTTGTGAAAACCATCTCTTCGCTCAGCATGGTCACCATTTTTGGAAAGCCTTGGCCACCATATTCAGGATCACCACTTAAGCCAACCCAGCCCGATTCAGCATACTGTTTATAAGCTTCTTTAAAGCCTTTTGGAGTCGTGACGACGCCATTGCCTTCAAAAGTCGCCCCTTCTTCATCACCGCTGCGATTGATAGGTAATAGAATGTTTTTTGACAATTTTGCCATTTCTTCCAAAATCATATCGACCGTTTCTATGTCAACGTGAGCCAGACTTTCGTTTTTTTGCCAAAACTCAGGTGCTTTAAACACGTCATTTAAAATAAAGCGCATATCAGTGAGCGGGGCATTATAAACAGACATAAACATTCCTTTGATTTTAAATTAGACAATTAACTTGTTTTAAGGTTAGGGAGCATCGTTCGCGAAGGGTAAATAAAGTTTAGCAAATTAGCTGATAAGCTTGTGTATCTCTTAGTGAATCGTGCGTACACTAAAAGTTAGCCTAAATACTTGCAGTAGCTACATAGAACATAATTTATCATGTAATACTATAAGCAAGATTTAGGTAACGTAGTCTAATATTACCACTTTAGTCCATTAAACAGCACATAAATAGTAACTGTCTGTTTAGCGATGAGAGCATAAGAGCCTTTATGTCAAAGAAAGTTGTTGATGAGGCAAGATTTTACCCAGTTAACGACTCAAGAAAAATCGCAGCATCTCCTTTGAAGCATCTGGCCCTTTGGGATCCGTATAAGACCCTGCGCTACTGCCACCCGCCCAGCTATGTCCAGCACCGTGAATCTTCCAATACTCCAATTGACTAACACCTTTATTATCGCAAATTTGCAGCTGAGTGCTACGACAATTTTGAGCAGAAACGGGCTTATATTGCTGAGTGGTTAAAGGAGTCTTTTGGGTTTGCAAGCGCTGTTTTGCCTGCTCAAAAACGTGTTCACCATTACGAATACTGACCGTATGATCTTGATCGCCATGAAACACAATCATCGGCACAAACTGACTGTTTGTAACATCATTCGTGTCCGCTGCGCCTCCCTTATGCATCGCTAGCATGGCTGATGGTAAATCGCTGGCACTGCGATATGCCAATCCTGAATGTACGCCAACGGCGGTATACATCTCTGGATAAGTCTCTGCCATAATCACTGCCATAGCAGCGCCCGCCGATAGACCTGCAATATAAACTTTTGATGCGTCCACGGCATAGTTTTTGATAATGTCTTGAGTCAATGCGGCAAGCCATGCTGGCTCACCTTGACCTTGCTGTTGATGGGTCGGCTGAAACCAATTCCAGCAGCGATTTTGATTGGCAGAAGCGGGCTGAGAAGGATAAACAATCAGGCATTGGTGCGCTTCTGCCAATTCATTCATGCGTGTGCCCACTGCAAAATCTTCAGGCGATTGGGTACAACCATGTAGCATCACTATTAAAGGCACAGTCAAACCTTGTTCTACAGCTTGTGCATAGTTTGAAGGGATATATAGTCTGTAGTCATGACTGCCTTGTGAGGACTTAAGTGTCCCTTTTAAGAACTCTGCATTCTCAGGAATAGTCGGATCGCTATGCGTATGAAGTCCAGTACTCATGCCACTTATGTCTATCATCGATGGCAAGTCCAGTTTAAAATTCTTAATCTTATCGGTGAGACTTTGTAAGCTATCAGGCAGTTTACCAGATGTTTTACTATTTCGATTTTCAGTATTTGCCATACTTTCCTTTTTTACAGACTTTGTTTTTTCTCTAGGTTCTACTTTTTCTGCAGATTTTTTTATGGTTGCACTATCTTGTCGCGTGGGCACATCAGGGGTGACATCTCTCATAGTGTTGGCATTACTAGGGTGATCAGTAGTATGGCTGTCTGTTGCCACTCCGCTTAAATTATTTTGAATGAGAGTCGTGGCTTCTTTGAGTCGGCCTGATTTCATCAGCTCCATCGCTTCTTTGAGGTGCGGTGGCGTGTTAAATTTTGGAAGATTCATAAGTTATTTTTCCGTTATATAGATCAGTAACAGTTATATCTGTCAGTGATAATAGAGTTATGTAAATTTAAAAAGTCATCAGGGTAAGGGTTTACATTAAAGTCGATACTTAAACCATTTTGTCTACTAAGACCGCTTTTATCTCAGGGCTGGCTTGTAGCATGCCCAATACGGTAATGCTTTCGATAGTCGCCTCCACCAGCTCTGGCGTCACGTCAGCGGCAATGGTCGCCAGCCCTAGCACTTGAATATGGAGCTTTTCATGACGCTGTTGCACGGCTTCAAGGTCGGCGCGAGTATAGTGACGTAGCCCTAATTCCAAGGTTTTACGCGCGACCGTTTGCTGCACGATATCAGCATGGGTGGTGAGCTGATTGCGTATCGCCGTGCGGATAAAGTCGCTACGGTTAGAATAAAAACCCTCTTGTACCATCAAGTCGATTTGCCCAAGATCGACATAGCCTAAATTAATAGTGACTTTTTCGGTGTCGCCAGCTTTGGCGCGAATGAGCGTAATATTGCTGCTTGCCATTGGCTCCTCCTTTTCATAAAAACGAACAATAGAGCCATATTAATCTATTTATACTCCAAATGGAATCCAATTGGAGTATAAATAGTGATTTTTAATAAAAATTAACATAAATGGCTTAAAATATTTTTAAATTTGTAGATTATTAACAATCTGTATGCAAACAAAATCGGCAACACACCGAAGTATGTTGCCGATAATAAAAGCTATGTTAAGGTTAAAGGATATTAAGCTGTTTTAAAGCTTAAAAGGCAAATTGATCAACGTCCATACTCATGTACGGCTCAACGCCAGTAGCGATACGCTGTACATGCGTGGTAGTACGTGGCAATAACTTCGCAAAGTAGAATTGCGCGGTTTTCACTTTGGCATCATAGAATGCTTGCTCGCCGCTACCGTTAGCGATTTCGGTTTGCGCCACTAGCGCCATACGAGCCCATAAGTAAGCGAGGGTCACGTAACCGCTGAAGTATAGGTAATCAACCGCCGCACCGCCAACCGCATCTGGGTTTTCAGTGGCTTGCATGCCGATACGTGCGGTTAAATCGCCCCATTCTTTCAGATGTTTGGTAAGTGGGCGGATAAATTGACCCATCGCATCATTGTCTTGATTATCTTTGCAGAAGGTTTGGATAATTTTGCTAAAGTTCGCCAGCAGTTTACCTTGTGAACCCAAGACTTTACGACCTAGTAGGTCAAGCGCTTGAATCTCCGTTGTCCCTTCATACAGACAAGCGATGCGCGTATCACGCACGTTTTGTTCCATGCCCCATTCACTGATAAAGCCATGACCACCATAAACTTGCACGCCATGATTTGCCGCCTCTAAACCCGTTTCAGTCAAGAATGCTTTAGCAATAGGTGTCAATAGTGACAACATTTGGTCAGCAAATTCAAGCGCTTCACCTTCGCCTTTTGCCACGGTATCGGCAAAATGTGAGAGGTAATAAACGAGGGCCCGACCGCCTTCAGCAAAGGCTTTTTCGGTCAATAGCATATTACGAACGGCTGGATGAACGATGATTGGGTCAGCGACTTTATTTGGCGCTTTAGCACCTGATAATGAACGCATCGCTAGACGGTCTTTGGCATAGGTTAATGAGCCTTGGAACGCATATTCTGCTGCTGTTAAACCCTGAACTGCTGTACCGATACGGGCCACGTTCATAAAGGTAAACATGCACTGTAAACCGCGGTTTTCTGGGCCAATTAAGTAGCCAGTTGCGCCGTCAAAGTTCATCACGCAAGTTGCTGACGCTTTAATACCCATTTTGTGTTCGATAGAACCACAAACGACCTTATTGTTTTCACCCAAGCTGCTGTCTTCGTTGACCGTTACTTTAGGAACGATAAACAACGAGATGCCTTTGGTGCCAGCAGGTGCGCCTGGTAGACGCGCCAAAACGATATGAATAATATTGTCAGTTAAGTCATGCTCACCCGCTGAGATAAAGATTTTTTGACCCGTAATGCTATAGCTGCCGTCATCGTTTGGCTCAGCTTTGGTGCGGATAATACCTAAATCAGAACCGGCATGCGCTTCAGTGAGACACATGGTACCTGACCACTCGCCAGTGACCATTTTTTCTAGGTAGGTCTGCTTTTGCGCGTCAGTACCATGATGCTCGATGGTTTGAATCGCGCCATGCGATAGGCCAGGGTACATAGAAAATGACCAGTTCGCTGTACCGACCATCTCATTGATAACCGTCGATAATGAAAACGGCATATTTTGACCGCCAAAATCTTCTTCAGCAGATAAGGCTGGGAAACCAAGCTCACAATAGGCTTTATAGGCTTCTTTAAAACCTTTTGGCGTGGTCACTTGACCATTATCAAACTGACAGCCTTCCGCATCACCGCTTTGATTCAGTGGTGACAGCTCATTTTCAGCAAAGCTTGCCGCCATCTCAAACAGACTGTCCATCAACTCACGATCGGCTTCTTGGAACTCAGGTAAGGTTTTGTAATGACTTTCGCTGTCAAGTAACTCATGCATCACGAATTGGATATCACGTAGGGGCGCTTTATATTGCATAACTTTCTGTCCTTTTTTGGGATATGACCGACAACGACGTCATAACTAAATGTATGATTGTCTGAGTTGTTTATAATTTTCTGATGCCATACTATCTCTAGTCTTGATAGGTAATCACATCGGTCATATGAAATAACGTTGGGAAGAGGTAAAAGAATGATGACTTTATTCGTAAATTCATGACAAAAGATAGGCTTTCAGCAAGAATTATACAAGTTTAGT
>JARIEH010000111.1 GCA_029256865.1 Psychrobacter sp. | reverse complement strand
CAGAATGGTTTAATCCCATACGTAATACTAGCCATGCAGCCATGCAGCCAATCTATCAGTTTTCTTTATTGCCAAGCTACGCGGCACATTGGGCAAAAGGTAGCGGGCAATCAAAAGAAGCCTTACGCCGCGAAAACGTACAGTTAAGGTCACAGCTGATTCATGCACAAGCTAAACTGCAGCAGCAGGATTATATCTTGGCACAGAATGCGCGTTTACAAGGTATCTTATCAACTACCAAGCCTGAGTTGTTCGATTTGAATTTGGCTCAAGTAATCGGCACTGATACCAATTTGTTAAAGCAAATCGTAGTACTTAACAAAGGCGCGCAAGATGGATTGCAAGTTGGGCAAACGGTCATCGATGAAGAGGGTATCTTGGGACAGATTATCAACGTTTATCCAAATACCAGTCGCTTATTACTGATTACTGATGATCAGCAGTCGGTTGCCGTGACCATCAAGCGTACCGGACAACGAGGTATTGTTACTGGAGAAGGTATACCGACCTCATTACGTCTCAATTATGTCTTCAAAACTTCAGACGTACGTGTCGGTGACGAACTCATCTCTTCAGGGCTAGGTGGGCGCATTCCAGCAGGTTATCGAGTTGGGCGTATCGCACATATAAAAGACACGCAAGCGGACAACTTTAGAAGTATCGATGTGACGCCAGCCGCGAACTTCGTCGATAACGCCTATGTATTGATTTTACAAGACAAAGTGATAAACGATCAAACTAAGCTGTCAGGATTCATACCATCCAAGTTCAATGATTTGACCACTGAGACAAGCGCACCGCAACCACATTCGCCCAGTGAAATGGGTTCTGAAACCTTATCAGCAACAGCGTATCCTACTCAGCATTAAAGTAGAGGTTGCTAAATAATCGTTAAGGTAATATTCATGGCGAGCCCCAACTCTGAGCATGCAACTGGCATACTAATCATGATGATTCTATTAAGCTTCATCATCTCTTCTTCGCTCAATGTCTATCCTTTAAGTCCTAGTATGGCGGCACTGCGTCCGATGGTCATGATCATGGTACTGATCTTTTGGCTATTATTTCAGCCACGATATGTCGGGATTCTCATCGCTTTTGTGATTGGCATCAGTGCTGACCTATTGATGGATACCCGTCTTGGGCAGCAAGCTTTTTCGGCTGTGGTCGTGGCTGTGGTTATCAAGCTTAGCAGTATTTATATCAAGCAAGTAAATGCGTTTAGCGCTTGGTTAATAGCAACAGTAGGGTTGCTGGCTTTTCAATTGACGTTATGGATATTACAGCTCATTACACAAAGCCAATTCATTGCACAATCAGGTTTGTCCTTATTAATGAGCATCATCAGTTGGCCACTGGTACTGTTGGCGCTGCGTAAGTTTACTCGCTAAGAGATTGGTTGAGGATAAGTGATAAAAGATGAAAAGTGGCCAATTGCTTTGTCTGATGCTTGGTGATACCGCCCGTAATTTTAAACAGCCCCAAGACAATGGTAAATAATAAGAGAGTAGGAATGAATATCATACTTGCATCAGGTTCGCCGCGTCGGCGCGAGCTACTGTCTAGTGCACAAGTAGACTTTAAGATCATGAGCGTTGATATTGACGAATCACCTTATGACAATGAGCATCCAAAAGACTATATTCAGCGCATGGTCGCGGCCAAAGCTGCAGACGCTGTCAGCCAGCTTAATGTAAAATATAAAGATAATAACTCTCACTCTATACCTGATTCCGAATCGTTTCTTATTCTCACTGCTGACACGATTGGAGTGTTGCCAGATGGCAAAACGGTGCTAGTCAAGCCTTTGAATTATAAGCACGCTCACAGTATGTGGCAGCAAATGTCTGATAACACCCATCAGGTTTGGACGGCTGTACAGGCCACCTTAATATCATTTTCTTTGCCTAACCAGCAAATAAAAGATGCTGGTATAAAGGTGAGCAATGAGCCATTACAAGTGGCATGGCAGCAGCAGATTATTGAAAGTACAGAGGTAAGTTTTGTGCCTTTAACACAGGCGATGATGGAGAGTTACTGGGATAGCGGCGAGCCTGCAGATAAGGCAGGCGGGTATGGTATCCAAGGTTTAGCAGCAGCTTGGGTAACGCGTATTAATGGCAGCTACACTAATGTAGTGGGGCTTCCGCTGGCACAAACTTTAGCATTGATTGATACTGCGCAAAATACCGCCAGCGCTTATAATGTATAACAGCGACAGTTGAGACACATAATGATACGGCAGGACAGTGGGCAGGGTAGAGGTGCATTTGTTACACTGTCAGGCAACCACAAACAATCATCAACTTAATTGAGTTGTTTTCTATTCTTTATTAATAATCGCCCATAATTATTGATAAAAATAAGCAATATAAGAAGAGGCACTATGTCTGAAGAGCTGCTGATTAATGTCAGTCCAATGGAATCCCGTGTGGCAGTTTTAGATAATGGTGTGCTTGGAGAGATTTATATTGAGCGCCACCATAAGCTGGGCCTAGTAGGTAATATTTACATGGGTACTGTTGTGCGTGTGTTACCTGGTATGCAAGCTGCTTTTGTCGATATCGGCCAATCTAGAACTGCGTTTTTGCATGTCAATGATATGCAGCGTGAGCCAAGACCTGTTGCAAAAAATAAAAACAAAGCAGCCGAAGAACTTATTACTGTTTCCGATACAGACACTAATAGAGAAAGTGCTGATACATCAGCTGACAGTATGATGCCCACACCTCTTGTTGTCAGTACCCAAGCAAGAGAGGTTGTTGCCAGCAAAACCTTAATCCAGCATCGCTTGCACGAAAGCCAACGACTCTTAGTACAAGTGACAAAAGATCAGTTAGGCAGTAAAGGGGCACGCTTAACCACCAACATCTCTTTACCATCACGCTATTTGGTTTATCTTCCATCCAGCGATCATGTGGGCATCTCTCAGCGTATTGAGGGGGAAGAGGAGCGCTTGCGCCTCAAAACTGAGCTGACAAGCCTTATGCAGACAGTCAATCTACAAGGTGGTCTGATTGCTCGTACCGCTGCTGAAAAAGTACCAATGAATAAGCTAGAAGAGGATATATATTATCTCGTACAGCTATGGCGCACTATCTGCGCACGTCGTCAAGAAATCACTCATCATCAAAGCTCAGAGCTTATCTATCAGGAGTTGTCACTACCACTGCGCTCCATTCGCGATTTGGTACATGCTGATACTGAAAAAGTCATTATTGATAATGCGCAGGTTTATGAGCAAGTTCGCTATTTTGCCAAAGAGTTTGTCCCTTTCGTCTATGACCGTATCGTTCATTACACTGCTGAACAGTCGCTGTTTGATGTACATCGGGTTGAAGATGATTTACGTGATGCCTTAAAACGCCGCGTTGATTTAAAATCGGGTGGTTATTTAATCATCGATCAAACAGAAGCCATGACCACCATTGACGTCAATACAGGCTCTTTTGTCGGTGGACGCTCATTAGAAGATACGGTTTACAAAACCAACTTAGAAGCGACGCATGCTATCGCACGTCAATTACGCTTGCGCAACCTAGGTGGTATCATCATTCTAGATTTCATTGATATGTTAGAACAAGAGCACAAAGATGATGTATTGACAAGCTTACAAGAACAACTGGTACAAGATTATGCCAAGACCAATATTACCCAAGTCAGTGAGTTGGGGTTGGTTGAGATGACGCGAAAACGTACCCGTGAGTCGCTTGGTCAGCAGCTATGCGAACCATGCTCTACTTGTCAAGGTCGAGGGTTTGTTAAAACGGCTGAAACGGTCTGCTTTGAGATATTTCGTGAGATCATGCGCTGTGCTCGTACCTATAACTCACCGAAGAAATTCACCGTTGTGGCTCATGCCGCTGTGATTGATTTATTGTTGACCTCAGAGGCAGACACAGTGGCAGATTTAGAATATCTGTTAGGCAGAGTAATCACTTTTGAGGTAGAAAACTTATATACACAAGAGCAATATGATATTGTATTAGACTAAGTGGTTATTGTTGATGATCAATGAATAATAGTTTTTTAATTAGGGTGCTATTGAAATACCACATAACAGTAAAGACTCGTTTAATATGAAAAATATGTAAATGGCATTCAGAAAAGCTGTTTTTTAGACTGAGTATCATTGATAAATGTTCTGAACAAGGGTGTTGCAATCAGAAGAATTCTCTGTATAATATACACCACTGAATTATAAGCGTCCGCCCAAGTAAAAAAGTGGTCGCTGTTACAGCTAGAGCATCGTTTCTAGCACTATTTCATTATGCCTTTGCTGACATCCATAAAAGTGGGAGGGTTGGCGGGGCTTTAAATTATTTTGCTTTTAGCACGCTGCTCGTTCTATTAAAAGAATACTAAGCCGCTTGAAGTAAATCTTTAACCAAACGGCTTTTTGTCATCCACTTGCACCGCAAGAATGACAAAAGCATATATTAGGAGCTTGCTGGCATGGCTAACCAGAGAATCCGTATCCGACTCAAATCTTTTGATCATCGTCTGATTGATCAGTCGGCGCAAGAGATTGTCGATACTGCAAAGCGCACTGGTGCGCAAATTTGTGGTCCTGTACCGTTGCCGACTCGCATTGAGCGCTTCAACGTTCTAACCTCGCCACACGTCAATAAAGACGCTCGTGACCAGTACGAAATCCGTACTCACAAGCGCATGGTTGATATCGTACAACCTACTGACAAAACTGTGGACGCGTTGATGAAGTTAGATCTAGCGGCGGGTGTTGACGTTCAAATTGCTTTGGGCTAATGCACATAAA
>JARIEH010000278.1 GCA_029256865.1 Psychrobacter sp. | reverse complement strand
CTTGGAATACCTATTTTCATAATTGCCCCTTCGTTTTAATTATTGATGTTAATTGGTACATAATGGTGTTGACTAATGGTCAGTATTATTAGTGGTTGCTATCGGTTATTAACAAGATAAATAAGAGTAATGCTTTATCATCGATGATTTATAGTAAACTAACAGCCAATTTTATACACGCCCTAATCCTTTTACAGTATCACAGGCACTAAAGTCATTATAATATTACGAGAAAAAGTTACGAGAATTAACAGCAAACTGTCTAGCCCTTTTTACCCTACTCGTTTTGTCATATAATGGCTGACGTTCTAAGCACATCTTTTAGCTACTCATTTTTATAGACGTTTTCTATATTATTGCATTCGTCTTGTGACAACTTGCTATAAACATACTTCTTAAGTGACCATTGAGCAGTTATTAAACGACCAAAACAGCTATCATCGCCTACTATTTTCTTAAACATTAAACTTAATCATTAAATAAGAAACCTTCTATGACTGATAAAGCGACAGACACTCCTAGCCAAGACTATAAAGACACCTTGAACCTTGCCGATACCGTATTTCCAATGCGTGCTAACTTGGCCAAACGTGAGCCAGATTGGCTCGCTGCATGGGAAGCGGATGAGATCTATGGCAAGATTCGTCAAGCGCGAGACGGTGCACCTAAATACATCTTGCACGATGGCCCTCCGTACGCCAACGGGCAGATTCACTTAGGCCATGCCGTAAACAAAGTCATTAAAGACATTATCGTCAAGTCAAAAACCTTGTCGGGCTTTGATGCGCCTTATGTGCCTGGTTGGGATTGTCATGGTTTGCCTATCGAGCAAAAGGTAGAAGCCAAAGTCGGAAAAGTTGGACAAAAAGTTTCTGCGACCGAATTCCGTGGTCTCTGCCGTGAGTATGCCAGCACTCAAATTGAGCTACAAAAAGCTGACTTTAAACGCCTCGGCATCTTCGGTGATTGGGACAACCCTTATCTCACCATGAACTTTGCGCAGGAAGCCAATATCGTCCGCGCTCTGGCGAAAATCTATGACAACGGTCACGTGACTCGCGGCATGAAGCCAGTTAATTGGTGCTTAGACTGTACTTCAGCGTTGGCTGAAGCCGAAGTGGAATATCAAGACAAAGTCTCAGATGCCATCTACGTTAGCTTTGATGTGCTTGATACCGACAAAGTCGCAGCACTAGCCAATCTTGAAGGCAATATTGGGGCAGTGATTTGGACAACCACACCGTGGACACTGCCCGCCAACCAAGCCATCTCAGTGCATCCTGAGCATGACTATAGCGTGGTCGCAACTGAAAAAGGCAACTTGCTATTAGCGACTGACCTCGTTGAGGGCGCCTTAACTGAGCTAAAACTAGACAATAATGGCCTATTGGCAACGGTCTCAGGACGCGAGCTTGAAGGTTTGCTTGTCCAGCATCCCCTCATTGCAGAGCGTCAAGTACCCTTTATCTTAGGCGAGCATGTGACCACCGATAGTGGTACTGGTCTGGTACATACCGCTCCTGGTCATGGTCTCGACGATTACATCGTTGCTTTAAAGTATGATTTGCTGGTTGAAAACCCTGTTAGCGGTACTGGCGTTTATCTAGACAGTGCAGCGGTATTTGCAGGTGAACATATCTATAAAGCCAATCCAAAAATCATCGCTACGTTACATGAGAATGGTCATTTAATTAATCATACCAAGATTGAGCACAGCTATCCGCATTGCTGGCGTCATAAGTCGCCGATTATTTTCCGTGCGACACCGCAGTGGTTTATCAGCATGGAAGCCAAAGGCCTGCGCGAGCGTGCATTAGCTGACATTCCATCCGTGACATGGACGCCGTCATGGGGTCAAAACCGTATTGAAGCGATGATGAATGGTCGTCCTGACTGGTGTATCTCACGTCAGCGCACTTGGGGCGTACCAATTCCTTTCTTTATTCATAAAGAAACGGGTGAGCTGCATCCAAATACGCTTGAATTGATGGAAACTGCTGCACAAAAAATCGATGTAGGTGGTGTTGAAGCTTGGTTTGATGCCAGCTGTGAAGACTATTTAGGTAGCGAGGCTGCTGATTATGATAAAGCCACTGACACACTAGATGTCTGGTTTGATTCAGGAACGACGCATTTTGCCGTGCTTGAGCAGCGCGATGAGTTGACCAATCCGGCCGATATGTATTTGGAAGGCTCAGATCAGCATCGCGGTTGGTTCCAAACCTCACTATTAACTTCAGAAGCGATGTACGAGCGCCCACCATTTAAGCAAGTATTGACCCATGGCTTTGTGGTTGATGAAAATGGTCGCAAGATGAGTAAATCACTTGGCAACATCATCACGCCGCAAGATGAGATCAATAAAACAGGCGCGGACATGCTGCGCTTATGGATCGCCTCTAGTGATTACCGTTATGAGATGAACGCTGGCAAATCAGCCTTTAAAGGTGCGATCGATATGTATCGCCGTATCCGTAATACCTTGCGCTTTTTGCTCGCCAATACTGATGACTTTGACCCTGCTAGCAACAGCGTCGATATCAACGAATTGGTCAGCCTTGATAAGTTCATCATCGAGCGAGCACAAACGGTACAAGCGCAAATCATCAGCGCTTATGATGCGATGGACTTTCACCAAGTCACTCAGCTCATCACCGCGTTTTGCTCGCAAGATTTGGGCAGCTTCTACTTAGACATTATCAAAGACCGTCAATACACCACCCAAACTGATGGCAAACCACGTCGCTCTGCGCAAACGGCTATTTATCATATCGCCCAAGCGCTCATTCGCTGGATTGCGCCGATTTTGTCGTTTACTGCTCAAGAGGCGTGGGAAGTACTACACGGTAATAATGATCATAAAGGTGGCTACGTCTTTACTGAGGAGTGGTACGAGTTCCCAGCGTTTGAGCTTAGCACTATCAGTAATGATGACTGGCAGCACATCATGCGCGCCAAAGACATGGTCAACAAACATATCGAAACCGCGCGTAGTGACAAGCTCATCAACGCCAACTTATCTGCTGATGCCACTCTCTATGCTGATGGCGCGATGTATGACAGCTTATCTAAGCTAGGCGAAGAGCTGCGTTTTGTCTTGATTACCAGTAAAGCAACGCTTGCACCAATGAGCGCCGCCCCTGCTGATAGCAACAACCAAACAACGGACGACTCAGAACAATCAGCCGACCTAAAAGTAACTATTAGCGCTGCTACTGGTACCAAATGCGTGCGCTGCTGGCATATCCGTGATGACATCGGTACAGATAGCAAACATCCTGAGCTGTGCGCGCGCTGCGTGACCAACGTCAGCGGTACCGGCGAGGTGCGTCACTATGCTTAATGCGCCTAACCCACCTGACTCATCTAACCATGAGCAACCAATTGCTAGTACCGATGGTGTGGATAGTGACCCAAAGCCTGCGCACGTGACCAGTGGCAGCTCACTGACGCCTAAAGGACGCCTGATTAAAACACCAAAAATGATCGCCAATGGCAACCGTGCTTTTATATGGTATTTGCTGTCACTGCTCATTATTGTCGTTGATCAGTGGACGAAGTGGCTGGCACAAACTAAGCTGGCTTTTCATGAGCCAATACCCGTTATTGAGCCTTTTCTAAATTGGACCTTAGCCTATAACTATGGCGCAGCCTTTAGCTTCTTAGCAGACCAATCAGGTTGGCAAAAATGGTTTTTTTCAGGACTAGCCTTGGTGATGTCGCTGTTTTTGATTGGTTATCTTATCAAAGCCCCACGCCAAGCTAAGCTACTCTCTGTCGGTCTCGCCATGGTGCTTGGCGGTGCGATTGGTAACTTAATCGATCGTCTCCTGCTGGGCAAAGTGGTTGATTTCATCCATGTGCATTATGCTGATGTCTGGCATTATCCGATTTTTAACATTGCCGATATTGCTATCAGTATCGGTGTGGCAATGATTGTCATTGATATGCTTTTTTTAGAAAAGAAGCGTGAAGCCTAGCTAGTAATTGTTCTACAAAAAGGGTCTGCATGCGCATGACCCTTTTTTATTGATTCGTTTTGCTAGATGAGCTTA
>JARIEH010000204.1 GCA_029256865.1 Psychrobacter sp. | reverse complement strand
ATGTATTGTCTCTTGTGTCGATATGATTTAAAGAGGTCATTAACAAATAGCAAATAAGACGCGATCAAGACAAAACCTCGTCGCGTTGGCTGCATAGAAATAGATGTAAACGCATATTATGCCTAATCTGCCGTTTTTATACAACTCTGCTTGCACAATCTCATGATATTCGGTTACGTGAGACAAGCTGATAATGCTATGGCTTGACGTTCATTTAACACATATCCGTACAATTACCATTTGATAGGTTAAATATTGTATGTAAGCTTGAAAATCTTCGGTTGTGCGTGCATATCAGTCTAGATCTCATTATATAACTCTTATAGATAATCCTAATTAATAAGTAGTCATACTGGGCTGTACTGACAAAAATATCGATATCGATTATTTCATTTAAGGAAAATTTATGCTATTTCATCCACCCAAAAACCCTGTTGAGCTAAAAGTACTACATCTTAATAAAAATCAAGAAAAGCGCCGTGAAGACCTTATGGAAGCGACCCAAGGCAAAGGAGCACTTAAGCAACTTAAAAAAAGCATGGCGAAAAAAGCAAAGAAGGCATTAAAGGTTAAAGCCAAAAGTAAGGACCAATCGCAGCAAGTATTTGTGCTTGATTTCGATGGTGATCTTAAAGCCACAGCGGTGAAGCATCTGCGTGAAGAGATTAGTACTTTGATCAGCACGGCTAATAAAGGTGATGAGGTAGTGGTTCGTCTTGAGTCATCGGGCGGCTTAGTGCATGGCTATGGTCTGGCTGCGGCGCAGTTGGCACGCCTAAAAGAGTCCGGTCTTAAACTCACTGTTTGTGTGGACAAAGTCGCTGCCAGTGGTGGTTATATGATGGCCTGTGTGGCGGACAATATTATCGCTGCACCGTTTGCGGTCATTGGTTCAATCGGAGTAGTGTCGCAATTGCCAAACTTCCATAAATGGCTCAAAAATCACGACGTTGATTATGAGATGTTCACCGCAGGTGATTATAAACGCACAGTCACTATATTTGGTGAAAACGATGATGAAGATCGTGCTAAATATCAAGAAGAGCTTGAGCAAACGCATCAGCTATTTAAGCATTTCGTCAATACCTATCGTCCGTCTTTGGACTTGGACAAGGTGGCGACTGGTGAGCATTGGTATGGTGAGGATGCTCTACAGTTAAAGCTGGTGGATAGCTTACAAACTTCGGACAGCTATATTTTAGAGTTAATGGAAAGCAATGAGGTATATGCACTGCACTCACGTCAAAAGCCAACCTTGGCCGAAAAACTGGGTCTGGCACAAGCAGCAGAAGCGACGCTGAGTATCGCTGCTGATAAGCTACCAGAAGCCTTGATGCGCTTTGACTTTAATAGTCGCTTAAATATTCTAAAATAAAGTCTCAGTTATTCGAGGTTTTAAGTATTAAGAGTACGCCATCGCTTGTATGCTTGGTAGGACTTAAGTCTTCTTAATAACTTAATAGTAATAACTTTTTTGTGTTGACAATATAAAGGTGTGGCCTAGCCGGTCGCGCCTTTTTCTGCTTCAAAACGAGGGTTATGCTATAAATGTAGAGAGCGTTTATCCCTAACCTGTACTAAAAACAGGGGGTTAATGGTCAGACACTGATGTTCAACGGTAAAGATCTAGAATGTTTAACAAGGAAGAGGAATATAATAATGACGACCAATACATCCCAAGCACTGTTTACCGCAACCGCGCATGGTCAATCCATGCATCAACAAGTCAAAGAATTTATAGAAACTCATATCGAGCCCATAGAAGCCCAGTTCTGGCAAGATTGTCATGAGCAAAATCCTGATGGCAATTGGGAAAATTGGCAGTGGCCAGAAGCATATGAGACCCTGAGAGCAAAAGCGCGCGAAACAGGCTTGTGGAATCTGTTTTTACCTGATGAAAACTTAGGGGCTGGGCTATCCGTCACTGATTATGCGCCGATTGCAGAATTGACTGGGCGCAGCTTGTTGGCACCTTATGTCTTTAACTGTAATGCTCCCGATAGTGGCAATATGGAGCTATTATGGCGTTATGGCAGTTCTGAGCAGCAAGATAGATGGTTGACGCCTTTATTAGAAGGTAAGACCCGCTCGGTATTCTGTATGACGGAGCCTAATGTCGCCTCTAGTGATGCGACCAACATGCAGGCGACTGCTGTGGTTGATGGGGATGAGATTGTCATCAATGGTAGCAAGTGGTGGTCATCTGGTCTTGGTGATCCTGCTGTTGATGTGTTGATAGTTATGGCTTATACCCCTGATGAGAGTAAAGATCGTCATCATCAACACTCTATGGTACTGGTGCCTGCTAAGACCCCTGGCGTCAAAATCGAGCGTATGCTCAAGGTGTTTGGTGATTACGATGCGCCGCATGGTCATGGCGAGGTGAGCTTTACTGATGTACGTGTGTCAGCCGCTAACTTCATTGGTGGGCCAGGGATGGGCTTTGAGATTGCGCAAGGCCGCTTAGGGCCAGGTCGTATTCATCACTGTATGCGTTGTATTGGTGCCGCAGAGAAGTCTTTGCAGCTTGCGATTCATCGGGGTATGCAGCGCACTGCTTTTGGTCAGCCGTTATTGCAGTTGGGCGGTAACCTCGAGCGTATTAGCGATGCTCGTATCAAAATTGACCAAGCACGCTTATTGACGCTATATGCTGCACAAAAAATGGAC
The DNA here is from genome assembly GCA_029256865.1 of Psychrobacter sp. The sequence continues at coordinate 27 of JARIEH010000204.1, read as the reverse complement.
AGTCAAGGTACTAAAGCGGCGCTAACT
>JARIEH010000109.1 GCA_029256865.1 Psychrobacter sp. | reverse complement strand
GCATTGTGGTGCGCCTGACATCTCGGGCAACTATCTTGATGACACTAGATGGTAATCAGTTGCGTATTCCTAATGCTGAAGTCTTCAAAGGCATTATTTTGAACTATACCCAAAACCCTGAGCGGCGCTTTACCTTTCAATTAGGGGTGGATGCCAATGATGACCCATTGGCTGCTATCAAAGTTGGACTTGACGCGATTTGCACGTTAGCGTTTGTTTTAGACAAGCCTAAAGCCAATGCGGTTATTATGGATGTTGGTGACTCTAATATCATTCTTGAATTTCAGGTGTGGGTTGATCAGTCAGAGACTGACTTTTCTAAAGCGCGCAGTATTGCAATTCGTGAGACGAAGCATGCGTTAGAAAATGAAGGTTTTAGTCTGCCAGAACCTATTTATCGGCTACGTTTCAATAGTCAGTTGGAAGAAGTACTTGAGCATATGCAAAGCGCTAACTATAAAAATGAGAACATTCCTGAAATGACGCTAACGCCTATAACAAGTGCACAGGCAGATGAGGTTGATAGTGTCAGCAAAATAGTTGACGATAAAGACAAAGCGCGCGCTAAGGCCCGTGCAAAACAAATACTGCAAGGGCAGAATGCTGAAGAAGTGTTGAATGCGCGTCCCGATGCTAAACTTATGGAAAAGGTCGAACAAGAAATTGCAGAGGGCTCTGATGAGACTGATTTATTGAATAGCAATAGCCCCAAAGAGTGATGTATAACGTGAAGTATAGAGTTTAGGCATAAAAAATGCAGGCTAAAGTGATAAATTTAACGTCACAAGAGAGTCAGCATGCAAGCAAAAAACTTAGTTAGCATCGCGTTGGTAGGTATTGTCATATTGCTGGCGTTCAATGTCATCAATGGCAATCTACATGAAAATAACAGACAGGCTATCGTTAGTAGCCATACATCAGCACAATCTATTACCATAGATTCTGATAGCAGTTCCAATCAATCGTCAGGTATCGCAGATAAACCCTTAGGACAACAGCCTAAAGCCATTATAGATAGAGCTGCTACGCAGATTAATAATGCCGAGCAAGCGGATAGTGCGCGTCTTGAAAAGATGGATAGTACACAGTAACTAAAGCAATATGATAAAATCTGATACAAAAAAAGGGGCTAAAGTTTAACTTTAGCCCCTTTTATCATTGCGTATTTTATGAGCTTTTCTTACCGTTAGCGTTGCCGTTACTGCGGCGACGTTTTTTCTTCGGTGCGCTCGACTCGGCTTGATTCATCTCGCTGGATTTTAATTTGGCTGTCAAATCAAAGTCGATTTGTAACAAATCCATATTTACGCCAGCAACTTTCACTTTTACTAAGTCACCCAATCCAAACAGAGAGTTTTTGTCTTTACCGATCAGCTGCTGTTGCTTCTCATCATAAACAAAGAAATCATCACCAACGTTTGAGATGTGCACCAGACCATCTATATATAGGTCAGTTAAGGTCACAAACAGTCCGAAGCTGGTCACAGTAGTGACAACCCCATTGAACTCTTCGCCCACATGGTCTTTCATATAGTGGCATTTGAGCCAAGACTCTACATAGCGTGATGCTTTTTCGGCACGGCGCTCTGTATCTGAGGTTTGTGTACCTGCGCCATCTAAAGAGAAATCCATGACTGGCTGTTGGCTGTTCGTGACCTTTGCTTTGATTGCACGGTGTAACATCAGATCAGGGTAGCGGCGGATGGGTGACGTAAAGTGGCTATATTCATCATACGCCAAGCCAAAGTGACCGATGTTATCTGGTGAATAATTAGCCTGCATCATCGAACGTAGTAGCATACTGTGAATACTGATGGCATCGGGTCTGTCTTTGGTCGCTTCGATGATGCGCTGATAATCCGCTTGCGTTGGGTTCTCTTCAGGAAAGGATAAGCCAAAGTTTTTTGCATATTCATGGATACGCATCGATTTTTCACCATCAGGCTTATCATGGTTACGATATAAGACTGGTAGCTCGTTTTTCAGGGTAAAATTCGCCGCACAAGTATTAGCGAGCAGCATACACTCTTCGATAAGTTTCTGTGCGTCACCACGAGTACGTGGCAAGATAGCAGCGATGCCACCTTTTTCGTTGAACTTAATGTAAGTTTCAACGGTCTCAAACTCCATAGCATGACGCTCTTCACGCTTTTTGACGAGTAGTTCATACAGCTGATACAGCGTATCGACAGACTTTTTGACATCTTTGTTCTCTGTCAATGATTTTGGAATACTGTCATCTGCTGGGTTTTCAAGATAACTATTCACCTGAGTATAGGTCAAGCGTGCTTGTGAATGGATCACTGCAGGATAAAATTCATAGCCTGTAACGTTACCCGCGCGAGATACCTTAATATCAGCCACCATACAGAGGCGATCAACTGCTGGATTTAGTGAGCAAAGGCCGTTTGACAGTACTTCAGGGAGCATTGGAATCACACGATGCGGGAAGTACACTGAAGTTCCACGCTCATAAGCGTCTTGATCAAGCGGAGAGTTTGGTGTCACATAATGACTGACATCAGCAATAGCGACTAGCACGCGGTAGTTACCACCGGCGCGCTTCTCTGCAAATACGGCATCATCAAAGTCACGTGCGTCTTCACCATCGATAGTAATCAATGCGACATCACGTAAATCCTTACGACCTTTTAGATCTTTTTTGCTAGGTTCTCTGTAATCGTTGGCTTGCTTCAATGCCGCTTCGCTAAACTCAGAGGGAATATCGTAATTGAGTAGCGTCGTTTCAATAATAAGCTCACGATCGTTTTCATCACTAAGTAATTCAGTGATTTTTCCAGTCGCAAACTCATGCTGATTAGGCCAATCGATGACATCTACTTTAACAGGAGCGCCTTGCTTAGCTTCAAATGCCTTTACGTTCTCATCAGTAACGGTAATGGGCTGGTGATTATTTGGGCTACCAAGCTCGACACAGTAGCCTTCTTCATCACGAGCTAGAGTACCAATGAACTGATCTTGATGACGCTCAGTCACTTCAACGATACGTCCTTCAGTACGTCCACGGCTGTCTATCGAAGTGCCAACAGCATTAACCTTGTCGCCATTAAAAACCCAGCGCATTTGCTTTTCATGCAAGAATAAGTCCGGCATATCAGCCAATACAACAAAACCAAAGCCTTTTGCATGAGCAGAGACTGTACCACTGACGACATCTTGTTGCGTCACTGCACGAAAGCGAGAGGGACGCCCTTCGCGGTTGATCTGCCCATCACGTACCATCGCTTTTAGGCGATTAGCCAAGGCTTCGATTTGATCTGCATCATCAATATTAAAAGCTTTTGCCAACTGCTGATGTGTCGCTTCACCAAATTCAGTAATCGTGCGCAATATAAGCTCACGACTAGGGATAGGATTGACATATCTTTGTGCTTCAGCCGAGGCGTTTGGATCATTCCAAGTCATAAAATACCGTATCTGTTTTTAAAATTATTAATAGTGGCTATCTTAACACGAACCACTGGGCTTAACACGAATGACGCAGCAATAACTTATGTCACTCGTATCGTGGATAAGGGTCTATCGTTATTTTTTTAGATAGAGTCATATTTTAAATATCGACACCAGTTGTACCAGATTGATCGATTATCTTTTTGCTATCCAATTCTTTCGATACTTCAAGCACGGTGGTTTGGTTCGATTTATCTAAATATTTTTGTGCTTTATCAACTTCGTTAGTCAACGTATTTACCGTCTGTTTCATATTTTCTAGCGCTTCAATCTTATAATTGCTAATCATGTCCATCGTATCATAAACATTATTGAAGGCATTTTGTAGCTTATCAAGCTCGATAGTGCTGCTGGTTGCCTGCTCATGAATCTCGCCCGATTGACGTTTTAGCATCGCCGAAGTAGATTCAATCAAGCTACTGGTTGTTTTGTTCAAAGCAGTAATCTGGTCAAGTACTAGCTTTTGATTGGTCATCGCTTGAGCAACGACAACGGCCGTACGCAGCGCCGAGATAGTGGTCGTGGTGGCGCGATCCACTCCTTTAATGAGCTCCAGGTTATTTTTACGAATGGTATCAAGTGCCAGATACCCTTGCACGTTCACTGCCAATTGCGTCAAGAAGTCCGTGTTTTTTTGACGCACATAAAATAGCATCTCTTCTTTAATGATACGCGCTTTTTCTGGGTCAGTCGCTTCTATTGCATAGACTTTTTGCTCTAGCTGCTCATCAATCTTTTTGCCCACATAGATATATTGACGGATAGATTGCATTAACTCCCACATATTGACTTTTTCTTGTTCAATCATCGCGTTGTCTTTGAGCAGTTCGTCCTTACCATTATAAAGGCTGGTGACTACTGCATTGATATGCGACTGTGCGGACTCGTATTGGCGGAAGTAGTCTTGTACTTTATTACCAAATGGTATCAAGCCAAATAATTTACGTGAGCTGGTCAGCTCTTTTTTGCTTGGGTCTAAATCTTCTACGATACTGCGTAGCTCAGTCAATGACTTAGCAATAGGGGAGTTATCAAATAGGCTGTCATTTAGACTTTTAGCTGGCAACTCCAACATTCGATTAGAGACCTGTGCTGATTCACGTATCTCTTTGGTACCTAAGTTGTGAATGGACTGCACGTTTTGTTGAAACTCAGGACTATGAACAGAATTGGTGATGACATGATCAATAAAAGCATCAACCTTGGCATCCAGCTCTGGAATCTGGCTCTTATCCAATGTGACCATCTGATCGGCTTCACTTTTCTGTATTTCTTTCACAGGAGCGGGCGGAGTCAAAGCGATACTAGGAGTATTTATATTTTCTGGTGGCGTCAATTCTTGCATAAGAGTCCCTATGATGACTAAGATAAATAATTATATTTGATTATGAGTATTCGTTATTGTTGTATTATTTGACTGTTAAACAGTCCTTTAGACTACCGTGTAATCATTGAGTCGTGAAGATGGGTTTTGTAAAATACAGTTAGAAAGCGAATCTTATGAAAGGTTTTTTTATTGTTATTACTAATCAATCGGTTGTGTCAGTTATATAGGTACTGTTTATTTAAGCCATATTATTAAAGTCATAATAACAAAAAACCATCAATATCCCACAGCATATTGATGGTCAAAAATTTAGCTATTGATGCTAGGTAACAGTACGCTATCCAACCATACTATCTTTTCTTAGTAGGTCCTAGGAGCATGCCCATTTGTCTACCTTCCATTTTTGGATGCTGTTCGACGTTTGAGATATCAGCAGTATCTTCAATGATGCGTTCGAGCTGTTTACGACCAAGTTCTTGGTGTGCCATCTCTCGACCACGGAAGCGAATACTGATTTTAACTTTGTCCTGATCTTCTAAGAAGCTGACAATTTTACGCAGTTTAACCTGGTAATCTGCTTCGTCAGTACTAGGACGCAGTTTCATCTCTTTGAGCTGGGTCTGCTTTTGGTTCTTTTTAGCTTCTTTTGCTTTTTGCTTTTGATCATAGAGATAGCGCTTATAATCCATGATCTTACATACTGGCGGCTTGGCATCAGGAACTAATTCGACCAAATCTAGATTGTCATCACGTGCCGCTTTCATCGCGGTATCGATATCGACTACGCCCATTTGTTCGCCGTCTTCTTTAACAAGACGGACTTCTTTGACGCTGATATCTTCGTTGATGTTCAAACGGTTTGACTGTTTAATAGGTATTACTCCTCATCTGTTTTTTGATTGTGTCGGCCTTTTTCGGCGACGGCTGTCTGTACTAATGTAATAAATTCAGAGACATTCATCACGCCTAGATTTTCCCCTTCGCGGGTTCGGACGTTGACGCTGCCTGATTCAACTTCTTTATCCCCCAATACTAGCATATAGGGAATACGTTCTAATGTTTTCTCTCGTATCTTAAATCCAATCTTTTCGTTACGCAAGTCACTAATAGCCCGCAGGCCTGCATTTTTTAACTCTGTAACGACATTTTCGCAGGCATCGGCCTGTTTATCGGTGATATTCATCACGGCTACTTGTTGTGGCGCCAACCAGACTGGCATCCAACCCGCATAGTGCTCGATAAGAATACCGATAAAGCGTTCAAACGAGCCTAATATAGCGCGGTGAAGCATGATAGGCGTTTCACGCTCATTTTGCTCATTGACAAATTCAGCGTCCAAACGCTCAGGCATATTAGGATCGACCTGAATAGTACCACATTGCCAAACACGACCTAGACTGTCTTTGAGACTAAACTCAATCTTCGGACCATAAAACGCGCCTTCACCCGGTAGATATTCCCAATCCAGACCTGAACTATTGAGGGCATCAGACAGAGCCTTCTCCGCAAAGTCCCAAGATTCATCAGAGCCAACCCGCTTTTCAGGGCGAGTAGACAATTTCATAATGATGTTATCAAAACCAAAATCTTCATAAACCGCAAGGGTGAGTTTGATAAAATCTGCTACTTCTTGCTGAATTTGCGCTTGCGTACAGAAAATATGCGCATCATCTTGAGTGAAGCCACGTACACGCATTAGACCATGGAGCGAGCCCGATGGTTCATTACGGTGACATGAGCCAAATTCTGCCATACGTAGCGGTAATTCACGATAAGACTTTAGGCCTTGATTAAACACTTGCACATGACAAGGGCAGTTCATTGGCTTCACTGCATAATCGCGGTTCTCGCTCGAGGTTGTAAACATATTAGCGCCATAGTTACCCCAATGTCCTGAACGCTCCCACAAGCTACGATCAACGATTTGTGGCGTTTTAATTTCTTCATAGCCATTATCGTATTGTACTTTGCGCATATATTGCTCAAGCACTTGATAGATCGTCCAACCGTTAGCGTGCCAAAATACCATACCTGGTGCTTGCTCTTGCATATGAAACAAATCAAGGGCTTTACCGATCTTACGATGATCACGTTTTTCAGCTTCTTCAATACGCTTAATATAAGCCTTTAAATCTTTTTTATCTGACCATGCGGTGCCATAGATACGTTGTAGCTGTTCATTCTTGGCATCGCCACGCCAATAAGCACCTGACATCTTAGTCAGTTTAAATACTTTCAAAAACCGCGTATTCGGTACATGTGGACCACGACACATATCGACATATTCTTGATGGTAATAAAGCCCGAACTGCTTTTCTTGCGGCATGTCATTGATTAACTTGATTTTATAGTCTTCGCCACGCGCTTCAAAAATCTCAATCACCTCATCGCGAGGGGTCATTTTTTTGATGACATCATAGTCTTGTTTAATCAATTCCATCATACGCTTTTCGATCTTTTCCATGTGCTCAGGCGTAAATGGTGTCTCACTATAGATGTCGTAATAAAAGCCATCATCAATTACAGGACCGATGACCATTTTTACCTCAGGGTAGAGCTGTTTGACAGCATGACCGAGTAGGTGTGCGCATGAATGGCGAATAATATCGATACCATCAGCATCTCTAGGGGTTACGATTTCGACTCTTGCATCAGCAGTAATAGGATCAGAAGCATCTACCAAGCGCCCATCTACGCGCCCAGCAACAGTAGCCTTAGCCAGTCCTGTACCGATACTTTGCGCCACTTCCATAACCGTGGTATTGCCTTCGAATTCTTTTACGCTACCATCGGGTAAAGTAATCGCTACCATAATTTATTCACCTGTTTTTGGATCCGTTAGCAGTGATGATTGCAACTATCAATCATATGACCGTAAGACCACATCAATTTTATATCTACGAATAGT
>JARIEH010000191.1 GCA_029256865.1 Psychrobacter sp. | reverse complement strand
ACAGGTATGGGGGTAGGCTTTGGTGTCAATCCAGAAAAATCTGGCGGTCTTGGCTCTATCGATCAAGCGCTGCAACGTTTGGGTCAAAAACGCCAAATTAGTGTCTTTACCCGTCATTACCAAATGCCAGCCATGCTCGCTGCTAATAAAGACCTGATAGCCACTCTGCCGACACGAGTTGCACGGATGCAGGCAAATAACGACAGTATTGTTATGAAAGAGCCACCATTTTTCATTCCTGAGTTTGAGCTGACGATGGCATGGTCACCATTGTTGCAGCACCACCCCGCTCATCGTTGGCTACGACAGCTCATCATGCACGTTGCAAGACAAGTCGTGGCGGATGAAGAGGATCAACCACAAGACATACCGGTGATCAACCATTTATTTTGATGCAGTCTTCTTTGGCCTCTTAAGCACTATATTTAATTTAAATATTAGATGCTTACGTATCAATAAGACCAGCCGACAGGCTGGTTTTTTTATGATTTTAATGCTGAGTTCAAGAGTGCTGTCACATTCTTAACATCTTACGCACACTTCTTTATAACTTGTAAACCTACTTACTGAGCATTTTGTTATGATAAATAAACATTAAGAAAAAAGACAAACAAAAACTCTATTATTAAGCTATTCCATACTATTGGTTTTTTCATCAATATATTTTAACTAATACATATTGATAGGAACTTAATAACAGAATTGTTTTTTAGTTCCATTATTTTAAAAATACTCTAATAAACAAGGATAATTATCATGGCAGATATTACTACTGTGAACCCAGCGACGGGTCAAGATATTAAAAATTATAACTATATGAGCAACGATGAAGTCAATAAGATCATTGATGCCTCTCATAAAGCATTTTCAGAATGGCGTCTGGTTAGTTCTGATGAACGTGCTAAAGTAATTAATTCTATCGGCGATACGCTGATGAAGTATAAAGACGAATTGGCAAAGTTGATGACTGAAGAGCGCGGTAAAACGCTTGAAGCCAGTTTGGGTGAAGTTGATCTTTGTAAAGCTATTTGTGACTTTACGACTAAGGAAGGCGTAGCGGCTCTCGCTGAAGATGAGCGCGATATTGAAGGCATCAAAAAAGGTTTGGTAAGATATGATCCCATAGGTATTATCTATGGTATTCAACCATGGAACTTCCCGGCCTATCAAGTGTTCCGTTACACCATTGCAAACTTAATGGCAGGTAATAGTATTTTACTCAAGCACGCCTCAAACGTTACAGGTTCAGGCTTGCTGATTGAAAAAATCATGCATGAGTCTGACCTACCGAATGATTTATTCCGTGCATTAATTATCAGTCATGAGCAGTCAGAGCAAGTAATTGAAAATGATAAGGTCCGTGGTGTAACGCTGACAGGTAGTGATGTGGCCGGTAGAGTAGTCGCACAGCAAGCAGCTAAAGTGCTTAAAAAGACCGTCATGGAGCTAGGCTCTAACGATGCCTTTATAGTATTAGAAGATGCAGATTTGGACTTAGCAGCGACAACTTGTGCCCATGCACGTCTTTATAACAATGGTGAGACTTGTATTGCTGCCAAACGCTTTGTGGTGGTAGACAGCGTCTATGATAAGTTCCGTGATTTGGTCATTGAGAAGTTCAATAGCTACAAAGTAGGCGATCCAATGGATGATTCTACTGATGTAGGTCCGATGTCAAGTAGTAAGCAGCGTGATAACTTACATAAACAAGTTCAAGAAAGCGTGAGCAAAGGCGCAACCATTACGCTAGGTGGCGAAGTACCTGATAAGCCGGGTGCGTTTTATCCACCAACTATCTTGGAAAATATCAAGCCAGATCAGCCCGCTTATAAAGATGAATTGTTCGGTCCAGTTGCCTCTTTAATTCGCGCCAAAGATCAAGAAGATGCGTTTCGTATTGCGAATGACAGCCGTTATGGA
>JARIEH010000185.1 GCA_029256865.1 Psychrobacter sp. | reverse complement strand
ATTGCCAATACTGCTTACAGGTGTTGGATAAAACCGTGAGGCATTATGCACCAGTACATCAAGCTGACCGAATGTCCCAATAACAGTTTGAACAAATTGCTTTAATAAGTCGCCATCGTTGACTATCGCTAGGTCGGCAATGATGACAGCAGCACTATCAGCGCGGATTTTGTTGAGTTCATTTGCCAATTCTTGAGCTTCTTGTTGGCTATTATAGCAATGAATAATGACACGATATCCTTGCTCATGTGCGGCACGAATGATAGCAGCGCCAATACGCTTGGCACTACCAGTGATTAGTATGACAGGGCGATCATTATTAGGCTTTACTGTAGATTGAATGGTCATAAAAACAAAGTTTACCTTATAATTTAATGGATGATACCCCCTTGTCATAGGTGGTTTATTCGAGACTCAAGATAGTTTTTAGCTATGATTATTAGCGGGCTGCCTCCATAGCAAGCAAATGCTCGATACGTTTCTCATTCATGGCTTGACCGATCGCCGCTCCTTTTAGCTCAGGAGCAATGTCAGTGATGGTTATAGCATGGAAACTATTAAGAGCCAGCATCATCTGTTTGTGTTGACGTGCCAATTGTAAGACATGGTTGGTGACCAATAGCTGTGAAAGCTTGCTCGGGTCTTTATGAGCACTGCAAGCTTGTATGAGATCGATCTTTTTGGCAGCGTTTAACTTTTCTATGACATTTAGTTTTTGAGCTTGAGCAACGAATAAAGTGGCAAATTGAGTGAGCGTTTTGGGTACTTTGGCGCTATTGCCTATCTTAACAATGTCTTTTGCAGTACTACTTTTTTCATCAGAGGCTATGTCAAAGAGCGATTTATCAAACAGTGATTTATCAAACAGTGATTTATCAAGGCTTGACATCAATAATGCCCAACGCTGTGATAAATTCAATTGCATTTGACCGGCAAAGTATAATGCTGTCTGGATGGTTTCTCTGACATTTGCGTCGTTCCAAGCGTGATGCAAGGGTGCAAAATATTCAGTTAGAGCGTCAATGGTATACAGCTGCTGCCAGTAGACATGAGGAGAGACTTGCATGGTCGCGCGGCTTGATTCTTGCCAGATACGCTCTGCACTTAAGTGTGTAAGCTCACCTGAGCTGACCAATTGCTGCATTAAAGTGAGGGTTTCTTCAGCGATCTGAAAGCCCA
>JARIEH010000235.1 GCA_029256865.1 Psychrobacter sp. | reverse complement strand
TCACACGCCCATGCTGTCGATGTTCAGTATGTCGCTTAGACTGCAGATAGTAAGCACCAATACCGCCAATGACAAAGGCTGTAGTCAAAAATGCTGCCGTTATCATGTGCGCGTAGCGATAAGGGAAAGAGGGGTTAAAGATGATTTCAAGCCAATTGCTAGGATATAGCAGACCATCAGCACCAATCATAAAGCCTTGCGGCGTTTGCATAAAGCTGTTGGCAGCTAAAATCCAAAACCCTGAGATTAGCGTACCAATAGCGACAATGGCTGTAGAGGCAAAGTGCATGCGTTTACTCACACGCCCCCAACCAAACAGCATGATACCTAAAAATGATGCTTCTAAGAAAAATGCGGTCAATACTTCATAAGCGAGTAGAGGGCCTAAGACGTTACCCGCTTTATCAGAAAACACGGCCCAGTTGGTACCAAACTGATAGGACATAACGACGCCAGACACCACGCCCATTCCGAAAGCCACGGCAAAGATTTTGACCCAGTGTTTATATACTTCGGCATAAATAGCGTCACCTGTTTTGAGCCAACGGAATTCAAGCACCGTCAGCCAACTGGCAAGACCGATAGTAAAGGCTGGGAAAATGATATGCCATGAGATAACAAAAGCGAACTGGATACGTGCGAGCATTAAGGCATCGAGTTGGTCTATCATAAATGTAGCGAACATAAGCGCTTACCTTTATCTGTTAGCTGAATGGCGCTAGCTTCCATGATACGCCCAAGTAACTGCCCGCAATGGTTCAGACCAATATCGCAGACAATAGCCAAGTTTTAGAGCGCTGCAGGTAGTATTAAACGGCACCACTCTTTTGAAAACAAACCATCATCAAAGCTGTTTTGATGTTATGAGGTAATTTACATCCTTATAAATGACCTAGTTATTTATTTATTAAATCAATCTTTTAGCTCATTAAACATCTAAACATTATGCGCTTCAGAGTAATGATGTGCAAGGAGCACATAATATTAGTGGCAGAGCTGTCAACCCTAACAAATAGTGAGGTTTGGATGCTATAGGTAAGAGTAAATAATGGGATATTCCATACATTATTATGTATTAATAATGTATGTAAATAAGGAGTGTTACATACCCTTAAGTAGGTAGGTATGTTAAGTAGCGTGGTTTAATTTTTAAGCGTCCAATTTTGTTAGGATTAGTGCTTTAACTGTTGATGCAAAATGCGGCGCAGAGTAAGGATGGTTTGTGGATTGGTTTGGATACTATGGCCGCCACTAATCACAGTCTCAGATGCTGCGCCATCGAGGTGAGCACTGGTATAAGGTACGATGCCGTCTGATAAACGTTCGGTCAACGTTTGGCTAATATCACTATCCACTGATACGGCTGCCACCAATGGCTCGTTTGCGCGTGCATCCTCTCTATCAGTAGTGGTTGATGCTCTGGATAAATCAATTTTGCCGCCACCAGGCTGCATTTGTGCCAATCCTCTGGTGATGTCTGCGTCGTTATTAGCAATGATGGAATGATAGGTAATGCGATCATTGATAGTGATGTCTTTGGTTAGTTGAATAAATGACGATTTATCACTCAGTTGGCTAGCACCATTTTGTAGGTATAAAGCTCCCAAAGGACTCGCTGCTAACTCACCTTGAGTAGCGATGGCCGCCAGATTGTCAGTAATTGTTTTTACCAACCCTACTGGCAAATAGACAATGCGACGCAGCGCCCGTGTGAACCAACGATCTGCATAATCTGTCCCTCGAAAAGGAGCGGACAAAAACACGGCAGTATCTACTTGTGGTAACGTCTGTAGCTCGAAACGCGCTTTTAGCTGTTGTTCGCCGAAAGATTGTTTGAGGGCTTGACGAATTTGATACTTTTCACTACTTGAGAGTAGGTTTTGGTCATCGAGCCTATCTAAGTCATCGATCAGGTTATCATCGGACAGCATCATGCGGGCGATGATCGCACCCATACTGTGACTGATAATCACACTGTTTTTACTGGCGCGATTTTTTCCTTTAGGGTCTGTCTGCTCATAAGTACTGTTAATCAAGCTCTGAATTTGATAACGGTTTTCTAGAATGGGGAGATTGGTTGGGTAAAATACCTGCCATACTTGATAGTTATCACGCAATGTATCATCGTTGAGAATATCGTTGGTCAAATTCACCCAAGTTGCAGGGCTAGAAGCCAATCCATGCAGCATAATGAGTACACGCTTATCAGGGTCGTAAGGCTCAAGCATGAATAGTCTTGGTAGGTTGGTCTCTGGCTGCCGAGTGATTAAGTTTAGATAGCCTACGCCATCGAGCTGGTTTTCTGCCAACCATAGCCCGTATCCTGCAGAGAAGTTAGCAGCGAGTGGATAGTTATTACCGAGGATGTTCACACTCTCACTGCGATAGGGGTTATATAAGTTTACATCAAGCTGACGGCTACTGAGTACCTCCATGACACTGTCACCAGCAGGTTTTACCAGCCCAGTCATTAAGAGATGGCCCGTTGGATAAATGCGGGTAATAGGCTCACGGTCATCCGTACTGTCATCGCTTGATGTTTTGGAGAGCCTACCTGATAAGGATGAAGCCAGAAGTTGACGGACTGTAGTAGTGTAGCGATCATTCAATGATGCCACTAAGCTAACTCCCAGTCCTGGACGCTTACTCACAGAGTTTAAGCCTGATAGACGTAACTCATAAGTTGACGTCAAATCAGCGAGGGCAGAGGTTTGTTTACGAGCATTTTGTAAGTAGTTGTTTTCATTAGGCAGATAGATATTAAGGTCATAATTATCAACTTGCATATTCATGACGTTAATTTGATCAGTAGGTTTGCCGTTTAGCGGTGCTAAATTAGCAATGGCTGCTTTATTGCTGTCGTCAATATTGCCATTGATCGGTAAGTAGTGCTTTTGTATATCGCCCATCAGCTTATTTGAACCGTCTGCAGATTCATACAGTTGGGTGATCACGTCATTACTGGCCGCATTGTAGATATCTTGAGTTTGAATATCGATATCGGTTGGAATACGGTGCGTCTGGCGGGTTACAGTTTTTTCGGTATCAGCACCTTCAAAATCATGGGCTAAGCTGTTATAAAACAGATAAGTATAACTGGACTTGATGGCATCAAAAAGTCGGGTTTGATAGCTGATAAGGCAACTACTGGTTTTTTCTTTTTGTGCAGATTTTTCTTCAGTGGTTAAGGGAGCATTAGCATAATAAGGATCAAGAGGCGGGCGTAATAGCGCTATCTGGCAATCTTGAGAATTTGCGAGCTGACGTGCTTTGGCATAATGTAGCTCAGCAAAAATAGCCAGTGCCGATCGATAGTGCTTATTGAGCATACTGTCTGTCAGTTGTGTTAAGCACAAATCAAAATATTGCATACACGCTTGCTCATCAAGACCTGCAGACAACAATGTGGAGGCGGTAGCACTACTGAGCTTATTTTCGGTGACGATATTTCCACGCTGAGCGATGATAGTCTTGGCTTGAGATTGCTTGTTTACTGAGACGGTGCTACATGCAGTCAATAATGCCATGGTCGTTGCCAATGTTATTAGTAGTGCGGCGATGGACATGGGTTTTTTCTTAATGCACGTCGCTGCAACTGCGGAGTGGTTGGCAAGCATAAGTGGCCTCGGTAAGTAGCAGTTATTTAGATGATGGTTTGTCTTAGGAAGTTACTTGTAAGGGGAGATAAACCAGAAAGCAAAATGTGATACTAAGTCCTTTTAAATACCTTAACGGCATATTGTTATAGGTTTGTAAGTTTAGCGTAACTTTTATAATTAGACTAGGGCATGATGAATACTTATAAGTATTGCTGATACTGACCAATAAAACAGAGCCATAAAAAAGCGCGTTTATTTCACCGTTGATATCATATCAAGATAAAAAAAACGCGCTCTTAAGCATATTTTTGCTTCACAACTGACCGATCAGTTAGGTACTGATAGGATCAAAACTAAGTCGTAGGCTTAATATTGATGTCAGGTGCTGGCAAGTCCCAAATATAATATTTACCGTCTTCAACGAGTTTGATTTGTTGACGAATCATACCATTGTCAGGTACTTGTTGTTCTAGACGACGGAGACGATCTAAGGCTTCGCTACGACGATCACTTAATAAGTCTGACTGAGCTAAGCTTTGTTCTGCTTCTGTGTAGCCAAGGCTGGCTGCTTTATCTAAGTATTTTTTGCCTTCCTTAAAGCCACCGCCTTCAGCCAGCATCATACCGTATAAGAAGTTTGCTTCACCACTCTCTGGCTGTAGTTTGATAGCTCGATCAACATAGTTGCCGCCGCGCACTGCAAAGTCCGAGCCCAAATCTAGGTTACGACCCATGCCATTCATCTTTGCTGCCCGTAAAAGCACATCAAAAGATGCATTCGGTGCGCTAGCATATGGCTCAATCCATTCTGTTAATACTTTGATTTTTTCGCGAGCATAATAGCGCTGTGAGCGGTTAGGGAAGTTGGGTGGGTAATGACGAGCATTGGGTGAAACTTCTTTAATAAAGTCATCAATTAAACTGACATCAAGCTTGTCAGTGCCAACGGCGGTTGTTTGCGGAATCAATAGCGTTGGTACAAAGCTAATACTTGATATCTGTACTTTCGGAGCGGGAATATTAGACAGCTGACCGCTGCTAATATCAATACCAGTGGCCGTAATAGGGCCGCGTTCATAAATGCGCGTTGCTCTGGTAGATTCTGATGCCGTAGGCGCGTTGATAGTCGCTTGAGCAGCCTGTTCAGCTATTGCTGATGCGGCATTCTGCGGTGCTACTGGCTGCACGCTACTGGTTGGCTGAGCACGGCGAATGACACGTTTGCTTGAATCAATGGCACTAGGGGCACTAGCACTAGATGCACTATTCGTATCAGTAGCGGCGATGGCAGGTGCGGCGAACATCATGGCGCAGGCTGCTGCTAGAGCAGTTAAAGTTGCAGACTTATAGTGCTTAGTATGGTTTATGGGTTGGCTCATGGCAGTCATTACCTTGGTTATTAATAAATTATGGTGTATAGAATAAATGGTAGGGTAAAAATACAATCAGTGCTACATCGAATAAATTGCTCAGTTAATAATGAGCAGTCAAACAATAAGTGTGTCATTTACAACGGCTTGTTAAATAATCACGAACGAGCCCTAGTTTCGCTACCCTAGCAAATTAGTATTGAGCCTCTCAGTAGTAGGATTGTTAAAAACCCTACAGGCTAGTATCGGCTATTAGAGTCTCATTGCTTATAAATGATTACTTATAAATGATAAGCCGTTGCTTTCATGCGATTGGCCATCCAGCGCATCGTGTGGCGCACCAGTGGCGATAATTCTGCACCGCCATTTTCGAGCGCCAGCTCTCGATGGTGTAATTCCTCAATATCCATCTGCGCCAGTATTTCGCGTGAACGTTTATCTTGTGCGGGCAACTGACCGATATGATCTTGTAAGTGCTCACTGACTTGTGCTTCGGTTTCAGCGACGAAGCCTAAACTAAACTCATTAGAGATGGCTCCAGCGACAGCGCCAAGCCCAAATGACATGCCATACCACAACGGCGTGAATATGCTTGGATGACTGCCTAACTCCTGCAAACGTGTCTCACACCAGACCAGATGATCGACTTCTTCTGCGGCCGACTGTTGCATTGCTTGCTTTACACCGTCATCTTTGGCGCTAAATGCCTGCCCATGGTATAGGCCCTGCGCGCATACTTCGCCCGTGTGGTTGATACGCATCAGCCCTGCTACATGACGAGATTCCGTGATACTCAGCTCAGGGATAATATCATCACTGACAGGGAGTGGGCGCGTACTAGGGTTTGAGTGTGGCACGACTGCCCGTAACGCCTGATCGACGCTAAGTAATAGATGATCAATCTTGGATAAGGAACGCATTCCCATGTTTAGCTCCTGATATAACGTTATCTGCACAAAGTGTTTGTAGAGGTTTTATAGTCATTCGTTACTATAGCAAACAATGTCGATTGTCAGTATGAATAAATCTGCTCTAGTAGTATTGCTCATTAATGTGGCTCATCATGATTTTGAATCACGGCTTGCTTAAAATGCTTATTCAATTTGAGATATAAAAATATGCCAAAAGCAATGTTGAGTATGCCTGTGACCAAAAACAGCTGGGGTAGCGACAGCTTCAAAGTGTTTAATATCACAATCGCAAAGACAGCTGAGGTGACCATAAAAATAGCATTAAAGATATTGTTGGCACCAACGATACGCGCTCGGTGGCTTTTGGGCGCATAAGCTTGCATAGAGGCATATAGCGGGACGATATATAGACCACCACTAAACCCTAAAAAGAATAAATCAACAAACACTCGCCAGCTACCCGCCACTTTAAATAATTCGCCTACACCAAATAACATTTCACTATTGATGGCGATATCTAGCCCTGACAGAGAAAAATATAGGTCAATCGCAAAAATGCTCAAGCCAGCAATACCAAAGGGCAACAGTCGTAAGCTAACTTGGTTTCTGGTCAAAGACTTGCAAAGCAGTGAGCCGATGGATACCCCAACAGAAAATAGGGTTAATAAGAAAATAACCACGGACTCATCACCATTTAAAATGACCTTGCTAAACTCAGGTGTCTGGGTCAAAAATGTCGCCCCATAAAACCAGAACCAGCTATTGCCCAAAATGATAAAGAACAAAAATGGCAATGAATACAAATAGCGCACAGTAGCCATACTGGTGGTAAAAATATTCCAGTTAATGTTTAGATCAGGCTGCATCGTTGGCGTGATAGGAATATAGCGGGTGGCTATATAGCCTAACAAAGCGATGATCACCACCGTTGCGCTGATCCAATATAGAGACGCTGGCAGTTGAGTCAATAAGCCTGCGACAATCATACCTATCAAGATCGCTAAGGAGGTACCCATTTGGAACAAACCATTAGCACCGACCAGTTCATCCTCTTTCATAGCTTGGGGCAAATAAGCATATTTAATGGGACCAAAAAAGGTAGAGTGGGTGCCCATGAGGAATAATGCCACAAACAACAACCCATACCACTCAAACACAAAGCCTACCGCAGCCACGCTCATAATAATCAATTCAAGCACCTTAGTAAGGCGAGTCAGTTTAGACTTCTCGTACTTATCGGCGATTTGTCCCGCCAATGCTGAAAATAAAAAATATGGCAAAATAAACAGCATGGCCGCTAAGTTATTGAGGATACTTACTTCAACACCGATTTGACTGGCGGCAGTATAGGTCAACACTAAGATCAGCGCTTGCTTAAAAACATTGTCATTAAAGGCACCCAAAAACTGGGTAAAAAACATAGCGCTAAAGCGGCGACGCTTGAATAACTGAAACTGATTTGCCATGTGAACTCCTACAATCGGCTAGCGTCTAATGCAAAATAAAAAGAGTGAGTATAGGTGATTAAATTCATATATAACTTTATATAATTATGAATATTATCAAAAACTTATCAAAATATAAGATAGGTTTTATCATTTTTAGACCGTATAATAGCAAGGCTGCGCTAGAAATACATGCGCTAGATACTATGATTTGATAATTAACTAAGCTATGATTTACAGTTTTTGCTTAACCACATCGAAGTCGATGGTTTAATGAACCCAGTATGGCGCGCATTAAAACCTGTTGTTTAAGTAGTGCTAACGTGATTTTCTGTAATATTTAAAATAAATATCCTACCTTTAATTGCCATTCGTTTAACTGCTACAAGTATATTCACCGGTCAGTCTAGACGATAGCTATCGTCATTATGAGTATGCCGCGTGAGGTGATAGGAAATAAGTATGACAAAACATCAGCCCTCAACGCTCCCGCGCC
Organism: Psychrobacter sp.; assembly: GCA_029256865.1. Next base: position 930 of record JARIEH010000235.1, on the reverse strand, counting down.
GCTGCTCAAGCTTGACGCGTACTCGTTTTACCCGTTCGGCGCTTTTTACGGCGCTTGCTACGACACTGGTTGGTTTTGGTGTTGCATCGCCTGCCGTTGCAGATGAGGTTCATCCAACTACCAAGGCATCTGCCAATACCAAGGCATCCGCCAAGCTTTCTAGTCTGTCCAAATACAATGCGCTGATGGCTGGTGAAGAAACTCAACTTGATGCGGCTTTGGACGCGCTGCGCCTAAAACAAGCAGTAGAGCAAGGGATTGTCGATCAATCGGTACTAGACGACTATAGTAAACAAAGCCTAGGCAATCTACTAAAAACCCCTGCATCAGCCAAGGTTGTTGATAAAGCAGTCAATGAGTCGAATCGCTCAGATTCTAGAGAAGCATTGCCGTCTAACGCTGCTGATAATAGCTTGCTTAAGCAAGTAGAAACCGTACAGCAGCAAGGTTATCAGATGATGACGCCTGAGCAGATTGAGCGTGAGCTTGCTGTCATGGATGCTCAAAAGAACCAGAGCAATGCTCAAAGTAAGACTAAAGGTGATAACAATAAAGCTGGCGCTGCCCCCTTTTTTGATGAGTCCTTCGATAATCCAGTTGCGACTTTAGACAGTACTCAACTTCCTATCGGTTTAGATCCATCTTTGGATACGGCAAATTTACCATCGCCAACCAATCTTGATACGCTTGGGCGCTTGCAAGATGAAACAGACCGCGCTGAAGCGGCTAAAATTATGTCACGGCCAATTAACGTCAGTGACTCTGTGAGCAGTGGCGCTGCAGACCAAGCTCCTACACAAGTATTGGCACAGCAAGAACCTGATAGGGTAACTGGTGCTGAGAATAGTACGGCTGATGTTAAAGCTCAAGTAAATGCTGGCAAGCTACCTATTGAGAATGTTGAGGGCGACAATACTGGAATTGAGAATG
>JARIEH010000281.1 GCA_029256865.1 Psychrobacter sp. | reverse complement strand
CTAGAGGTCAAAAAGACGAAGCGAGCTTGAGCTGTTGATAGGTGCCGTTGACCAAGATGTCTTCCGTGACTTCTTGAATATCAGTATGACCACAAAAAGCCATGCTAATATCGCATTCGTTATAAATGATCTCAAGCGCACGGCGCACGCCCTCTTCGCCGTAAGCGCCAAGCCCATATAAAAATGCGCGACCAATCATCGTACCTTTCGCGCCGAGTGCCATGGCTTTTAGTACGTCTTGACCAGAGCGAATACCACTGTCTAGCCAGATTTCAATCGCGCTGTTTTCTGCCTGTACCGCCTGTACAATGTCGCTCAAAGCAGCAATGGAGGAGGGCGCACCGTCTAATTGACGGCCACCATGGTTTGATACCACCATGGCATCTGCACCGCTGCGAGCCGCCATTATCGCATCTTCAGGTTCCATAATACCTTTGATGATAAGCTTGCCGCCCCAGGCGTCTTTGATACGTGCGACATCATCCCAACTCAAGCGTGGGTCAAACTGTTCTGCTGTCCATGCTGATAACGATGACATATCAGCGACGTCTTTGGCATGACCGACGATATTGCCAAAGGTGCGTCTTTTGGTGCCGAGCATATTCATGCACCATTGTGGTTTGGTCATCAGGTTTAAGATATTGGCAAGCGTGGGTTTTGGCGGCGCAGAGAGACCGTTTTTGATGTCTTTATGACGTTGACCGAGTACTTGCAGATCAGCCGTTAAAATGAGCGCCGAACAGTTGGCAGCCTTAGCACGGCGGATAAGATTGGCCATAAACTCTTGGTCGCGCATGACATACAGCTGAAACCAGAAAGGTTTACTGGTGTGTGTCGCCACATCTTCAATAGAGCAGATACTCATGGTTGAGAGTGAAAACGGTACACCGAACTTCTCTGCTGCCCGTGCAGCATGTATCTCACCATCTGCCCACATCATCCCAGTGAAGCCTGTCGGGGCAATGGCAACGGGCATTTTTACCTTTTCACCAATCATCTGAGTTGCAAGGCTGCGATTGTCCATATCTACCAAGACCCGCTGACGCAATTTGATACGGTCAAAGTCCGTTTCATTACTGCGATAAGTGGTCTCGGTCCATGAGCCTGAATCGACATAATCATAAAACATACGCGGTACTTTGCGCTCGGCAACCTGGCGCAGGTCTTCAATTTCTGTCATTTTTTTCAAATCTTTCATAGTTTTCTCATTATTATGGCGATGTTATGATGAGGCTAATGCTGTCTGTACAGTTGTTATTGGTATTATGGCACTAACAATTGCTGTAAATCCATGACTGAAAAAGGATAGTCCACTCTTTTTGTGGGTATCAAAATGACAGGGATAGTGGTGGCGAATGTCATCATCAGCGCCTCATCAAAATCTGCAATATCGACAGGCTGATACTCAATAGGGTGTACAGCTTGAAAGCGTATCAGCAGCTGCTCCGCGACTCCACATAAATGGCAGCCAGAAGTGCCGAGTAGCCACCATTTGCCGATAGTATCAGCAGTATCGAGGCTTCGATTCGCCTTCATAATCTCTGCCCGCAAAGCTTTTATATTATTATCATGGGACATACTGACTCTCTTGTATTAATACGGGTCAAAAGTGTTTGTTTTTTAGGGTTTGAGTGAAAGGTATGAATATAGATGTGACTGTAATACATGATAAAGAAGAAGGGTAAATAATGACAGCGATTGTGAGATTAGGTAAGATGACCTGCTGTTTATAACTACCCACTGCACTCTCAACTATCTAAAGCTAAAATATAGGGTAGTCCCTATTAATTTGAGAGTCGTGTAGTCACTTAATTTTATAGCAATTTACTTTATCTCATTATTTTTTCCATCACTCGGATATCGCACGCATGACAAGCTTTGGCAAATTTATCAAACGGTTTTTATTGGCGTTCATGCTCTTGGTGGTCGCATTTCATGTGTTGGTTGCAGGATTGCTGCTGATTTGGAAGACGCAACCGATCAATAATAGCATGTTTATGTTGACGCATCGTTTAACGGGTGGCTCTGTCACTCAGACATGGGCAGAATATGACGCCATTGCCAAATCTGCCAAACAAGCCGCGATAGTCAGCGAAGACTCAACCTTTAGTCAGCACAATGGTTTTGATTTTAAAGGTATTGAGGCCGCACGTAAAAAGAATGAAGCAACGGGCAAGATGTCTGCGGGCGGTTCGACGATTACTCAGCAGCTGGCAAAAAATCTTTTTTTAACGTCACATCGCTCATATATTCGTAAAGGTGAGGAAGCGATCATCACTGTAATGATCGAAGCCTTATGGGATAAGCAGCGCATCTTGACCGCTTATCTTAATGTGGCAGAGTTCGGCAAGGGTATTTATGGGATTGAGGCGGCGGCTCAGCATTATTTCAATAAGTCTGCTGCCAAGCTGAATCGTGATGAATCGGCACTATTAATCGGTATGCTGACCAACCCCAAATATTATCATGACAACCAAGGTGATAGACGCTTGCGCAATAAACAACGTATTATCAAAAAACGTATGAATAACGCAGTATTGCCATAACGGCTGAATGATTTCGTGGAGGACACTATATATAATATAGATATTTAGTTGCAGCGCCACACAGTTGCGGTAATATGGATATCAACCACTAATAGCGATCAATAGTGATTGGTAGGGATTGATTATAATAAGGAGCAGTGGCATGGCACGGGCGAAAATAAACCAAAACGGTGATACTGAAATGAATGAAAATAACATTCAAAATGGTGATACGCAGTCAACTCAGACAGAGGCTAACTCCAGTCACATAGCAGACATTATAGCAAACCACAGCCATACCCAAGTTGCTTGGCAACGCTCTGAGGATGGCAGCTACTCACCGAGCAGTTATATCAATCGCGATTTGTCTTTATTACAGTTTAATCTACGAGTGTTGGCGCAAGCAGCAAGCCCGCACCACCCTTTACTTGAGCGCTTATTCTTTTTGATAATATTCTCGTCCAATATGGATGAGTTCTTTGAGATTCGAGTGGCAGGTCTCATGCAAAAGCTCAACCACGGCGATGTCAGTAATACGCCTCAAGGTATGCGTCCGAGCGAGGTGCTAGAAGAGATATCCTTGGTCGCTCATGATGCGATTGATGAGCAATATCGTATCCTCAATGAAGATATCTTACCTGCACTGGCCGAAGAAGACATCCGCTACCTAAAACGCGATGAGCTCAATGCTGAGCAGTCAGCATGGATGAAGCGCTATTTTACCGAGCAAGTCTCGCCTGTGTTGACTCCAATAAGTATCGACCCTGCGCACCCGTTCCCAAGATTGGTGAATAAAAGCCTGAACTTCATCGCCACCTTAGAAGGCAAAGATGCCTTTGGCCGTGACATCAATCTCGCCATTGTCCCTGCACCACGTAGCTTACCACGCGTCATACGCCTACCTGATGAGCTGACCGATGGTAAAGAGCATCATGTCATGCTATCGGCTATTATTCATGAACATATTGGTGAGCTGTTCCCTGGTATGAGTGTGACAGGCTGTCATCAGTTTAGACTGACACGTAATGCGGATTTGGACTTGGCCGATGATGTTGATGACATCGCTAAAGCCCTCGAAGGCGAGCTGGAAAACCGCCGCTTCGGTGATAAAGTCCGCCTTGAAGTCACGACCGACTGTCCTACGCCCATCAGTGATTATTTGCTCAATGAGTTTGAACTGCATAATAATCAGCTATATCGTGTCAATGGGCCAGTGAACTTGACACGTTTGTTATTCGATTTTAATATCCCAACGCTGCGCTATGAGCCATTTACCCATATTTTACCCAAACCGTTTCGCCGTGAGTTTGATAACTTGGACCGATCGACCAGTATGTTTGGTGCCATGCGCAAATCTGATGTGTTGGTCCATCATCCTTTTCATGCGTTTTCCCCTGTGGTCAATCTATTGCGGCAGGCAGCCAGTGATCCTAAGGTGCTGGCCATTAAACAAACCTTATACCGCTCTGGTACCAATTCAGAAATCGTACAAGCGCTCGCCGCTGCAGCCCGTAACGGCAAAGAAGTCACTGCCGTTATTGAGTTACGTGCGCGTTTTGATGAAGCCTCAAACATCGCTGTCGCCAATTATCTACAAGAAGCGGGCGCGGTCGTGGTCTATGGTATCGTCGGCTACAAGACTCATGCCAAGCTGATACTAATCGTGCGCCGTGAAGATGATAGGATTCGCCGCTATGTGCACTTGAGTACTGGCAATTATCATGCCGCCAATGCCAAAGTCTATACGGATTATGGATTATTTACTGCTGACCCTGATATCTCAGAGGACGTGCATAAAATCTTCCAAGAACTCACAGGGATGGGCAAACCTGCCAATCTTAAAAAGCTGCTACATGCGCCATTTACCTTACATGAAAAACTGATGAGTTTTATTGACGACGAGATTGCTCATGCCAACGCAGGCAAGCGCGCCCATATCATCGTCAAGGTCAATGCTTTGACCGAGCGTCGATTGATTGCAAAGCTTTATGATGCTTCACAAGCTGGGGTGAAGATTGAGCTGATACTGCGCTCTATCTGCTGCTTACGTCCACAAGTAAAAGGGCTGTCTGAGAACATCACGGTTCGCTCTATCGTTGGCCGATTTTTAGAGCATACCCGCGTTTATTATTTCTATAAT
>JARIEH010000201.1 GCA_029256865.1 Psychrobacter sp. | reverse complement strand
TAAAGTGTTTAAGGGCTTACTCAACAGATGGTTGTATTGAAAAAATGGCATGCAAATAAAGTCGAGCTCTAGCTAACGACAGTCTATTTAAAGTTAATACGATAAGCTATTTAAATAATCTACTCTGTATGCTATAAACATACAGGACATGTTCACACAACTATTATGCCAGTGAATCAAATACACAATGATCTTTTAACTATCGGTAAATATTAATAAGAGGTAGTCATGAACTCTCTAGAGCTTAAGATACCACCGGTAGCACAAGTCATTATCATAGCGATTGTCATGTATGGCGTCTCTAAACTCATGCCAAGCTTACAGTTCTCTTTCAATGGCTCAACTTGGCTGGCTGTTGTTTTGGCGGTCTTAGGCGTATGTTTCGGCATCATGGCAATCGCTCAATTTAGAGAAGCTCAGACCACACCCAATCCGCAGGCGCTAGAGAAAGTATCTAGTTTGGTTACAAGCGGTATATATCAATATAGTCGTAACCCCATGTATTTTGGATTGGTTCTGCTCTTATTAGGCTGGGCATTATATTTGTCTAATTTTTTACCTTTTATCTTGGTAGCAGTTTTTATGCTTTATATGACTCGCTTTCAAATCCAGCCAGAAGAGCGCATGATGGCACGAAAGTTTGGCAAGGATTACCAAGCTTATCTCAAGCGAGTGCGAAGGTGGATTTGAGAGAGTTGATGACGTGTTTTATTATAAAATGATTGACGATTAAATCAGGGAGATAATGTCATGGAAATGAAAAATATACCTTTTGGTATTACTGACTGGACGCAAGTAGAAGCAGTAGAGATTAAAGGTGAGACTGGCACAGGGTATTGGAAAACGTGTGAGTTTAACAATATCAATGTGCATATGGTTGAGTACACCGCAGGCTACCTTGCTGATCACTGGTGTTATAAAGGGCATATTTTGTTCTGTGTCGAAGGAGAGCTGAATACTGAGTTAAAGGATGGGCGTACTTTTACCCTAACCCCAGGTATGACTTATCAAGTAGCGGACGATACCATTGCTCATCGTTCATCAACGCAGATAGGTGCTAAGCTCTTTATTGTTGATTAGAAAATCCTGTGAAGATGAAATAGGTAAGCCTAAAACGAGAATGTAAAATGTCTCGTTCTTTTTAATGTTTTCCTAAAATACTGTTGTCTTCTTTTTTAGATTTTTTGGCTGCTTTTTTCTCTTTTGCGGTTAAAAGTGGCTTCTTTTTGACATTCTTCTTACTATCTTGACCTTTACTCATGATGCTTTCCTTTTTAGGTGTCATATACTGCCATCTATGTCAGCCTGTGCTGATCTGAGGGCTGTATTGATAGAGTTGACGCAAGTTACGCGTAATGACTTGAGTATAGTCTTAAGCCTAGGCAATAGATAGCGATGGCACAACTTGTCTGTTATTCAATTCGAATTCAGCTAAATCCTCTTTTTATCTAGCATTTATCCAAATAATCCTTCCTATAGTTTTTTAAGCTCAAACCTATCTGGTTCAAGGCTATTGGGCAAAACTCCTAACCTAAGCTCTTAGCCAAAGGTGAGTCTAATGGATTCGTTCAATCAATATGAGTATTAATAAGTGCTTACTTACGGATAGATGGCGATTTGCTATAATGAGTGGCAAGTCGATTAATATATGCGGCAAACTCTTACACATTAATATTTAGCACAGTGGTGCTTACTGTTTTGGTTAAAATTACTATGCGTATTCGTAAACTCTTTAAATTTGAAAATGCTCATATTGTGCGAAACTGTAGTTCTGAGCGCTGCAAACACTCTATCCATGGTCACAGCTATCAGATCGAGTTGATCCTTGAGGCCAATCGTCTAGATCATGGTCAGATGGTCTATGATTTTGGCTTATTAAAGTCGTCTATTAAAGACATTATTGATAGCTTTGATCATGCGATTTGTTTTTGGAATAAAGACGATTCTGAATACATCGCTGCCTGTAAAAAATTCAGCGCACGTTGGATAAGCTTGCCGGTATCGCCTTCAGCAGAGCAGTTCTCACGAGTGATATTCTTTTGGGCACAAGAAATTCTGCGCCAGACCCAGATGCAAAATGGTGAAGCCGATGTCAGCGTTTATTCTGTCATTGCCCATGAGACCGCAACCGGTTATGCGCAGTGTTTTGCCGATGATGTGGCTAATGAGCAAATGGGTAAGCTGGTATTAGAGGAGTTTGACTTTAGCGATCAAGTTCGTGCTGAGTGGCAGGATCCTGAGTTGTATGACAAGCTGATTCGCGGTGAAAGCTTCGTCAATCCAACAGTGACCATGCAAGTACAGGCAGGTACCGCCTGATGCATCATAATAAAAATATAGCAGATGATAAAAACTTGCAAACATTAACCTTGCATTCTGAAGGCGATACCCAAGCATTGGCTAAGCAGTTGGCTGCTTTGCCATTGATAGGTAGCGTGTGGCTGTCAGGTGATTTGGGCGCTGGTAAAACGACCTTGACGCGTTATTGGTTGCAAGCGCTGGGTCATACAGGGGCGGTCAAAAGCCCGACTTATACCTTGGTTGAGCCTTATAGTATCCAGCAAGATGATGGGCAGGCAAAGCCGGTCTACCATGCTGATTTGTATCGTTTACAAGATCCAGAAGAGCTGTCTTTTATAGGCTTTGATGAGTATCTGGATGAGCCAAATGCCTTGGTCATTATCGAATGGGCGAGTCGTGCGGATAGTTACCTACCGCCGCCGACATTATTTATTGATATGACTCAAGGTGACAGTGATA
>JARIEH010000080.1 GCA_029256865.1 Psychrobacter sp. | reverse complement strand
CATTCATTAAACAGATAGGTTATTTATGGAACCCATGGTCGTCATCGCAGCGCGTGCTGCCGAAAAAGTTGGTGCAGAGATTTTATACGCGCACCAAAACCGCCACAAAGTCGAGTTCGAGACGGAGTCAAAAGGTCTCGACGGCTTGGTGACACGCATTGACCGCTATAGTGAAGAGCTGACCATAGCCACACTAAAAAACAGCTATCCGAATCACTCGTTTTTGGGTGAAGAGTTTGGTATGCAAGAAGGCCGCGGTGAAGATGCTGACTGGTGCTGGATTATTGATCCGTTAGATGGGACCAAAAACTTCGTTTATGGCGTACCGCATTTCTGTGTATCGATAGCGGTGCAGCATAAAGGTGTGACGCAACATGGTGTGGTCTATGATCCTGTTCGTGATGAGATGTTCTCTGCCAGTCGCGGTAAAGGTGCCCGTCTAAATCAGCGCCGTATCAGCGTTGGTGAGCGTAAAACCATTGATGGTGGTTTATTTACGACTGGCCATCCTCTTGAGCGCAAGCGTGATGGTCAAGTCATCTCTTATGCCAAAGAGCATTTTGAGAGCCTTCAGAAAGTCGCTGAGGCAGGTGGTCAAACTCGCCGTTTAGGGTCAGCAGCACTTGATTTGTGTTATGTGGCTGCAGGCCGTTTTGATGGTTACTTTGAGATGTCTATCAAGCCGTGGGATATCGCAGCGGGTGAGCTGATTGTATCAGAGGCACGCGGTGTGGTCGTTGATCATACAGGTGCTCACAACTCTATGAAGTCAGGCTCTATCTTTGCTTGTAATGTGAAGTTATTGAAGCCATTGATGCAAGTGGTCGTGCCAACATGGCGCGATGCGGTATAAGCCAATGATAAAGTGGTAAGCTGTCAGGCTTACGAGTGTAAAAAAAGCTGGTTCCATTAAGGAGCCAGCTTTTTTATTGTGCTATGGTTTTGTCTGGTGTGGTTATTCGCGCAACCCCAACCCTGACGGCAACTCATTGCTAGCGCGTTCTAGTAGTTGCAACTCTTCTTCTATCAGTATGAGCATATCTTGTACATGAGGCAAGGTCTTGCTACAAGCAGTGATACCAAACTCAATCTTATCCAAATAACTGGCAAGCGTAATATTCATGGCTTGTCCGTTGAATACAACCGAAGCTGGATATAAGGCTTGCAGACGGGCACCATTCCAGTATAACGGCTTTTCAGAGCCAGGAACGTTAGAGATAATCAGGTTAAAGGCTTGTTTTTTAGGGAATAGTCCTGTTGCTAGATTGATGCCTTCCCAGGCATAGGCAATGGCACTATAGTTGATGACTTGCGCTGGGGTCATACGTCTAAAACGGCGTTTGCCATTATTCATACTACGATTAATCAGCTTCATCCGACGCATTGGGTCGTCTAGATGCGTACCCAAATTGGCCAATACAAATGAGAGTTGATTGCCTGCTGTACTGTTGTCACTGCGTAGAGACATCGGTACAAAAGCAATCAATGGCTTGGTGGGTAAAGCTTTCATTGATATTAAATAGCGACGGATTGCACCAGCACAAACAGCAAGCACCACATCGTTTCTACTCACTTCTAGCTTGTCAGCGATATCATGAAAGCGCTTGATGTCATAAGACTGAGCCGCTATTCGCCGTGAGGCAGAGATGCGTTTGTTCAGTATACTCATGGGCGCGTCAAAAGTGCCGACGTAACCGTCATCGCCATAGTTTTTCAAATTATCCAACAATTCTGTAAATACAGGCTTGATGGTGGATAGTTGCTCTTTTATGATTCCAAAGGCAGATCGGTTGGTCGGTGATGCAGCATTGATTTGGTTGCGATGGCGAGCGACTAAGGACCAGACTGGCAAAGTGACCGTTTCGGTCGGTGATTGCGATAGCGTCTTTTGCAGTAGGCGCATGGCAGCGATGCCATCAACTAGGGAATGGTGAATTTTGAAATATAGTGCGAAGCGCTCAGGGCCGCCCTCGGTTTCTGGTCGTACGCCTTCAATTACATGGCATTCCCATAGCGGCATAGCACGGTCAAGCAGGCGTCCATGCTCTCTTGAGACATACATAAGCAGTTCACGAACACGAGCAGGCTTGGGCAAAGCGACATGGTGAAAGTGATGCTCGACATCAAAGTGTTTATCTTCTTTCCAAAATATCAGATTCTCAAGCACTTGGTTAAAAGGAAAGCTTGGTGCTACCTTAGAATCTTGCATCTGCTTTACCAGTTCATAGACAAAATTATGCTCTGCGCCCCGAGCATTTTCGGGCAACTCAAATAAAAATAAACCGCCCACATGCATTGGCTGTTTACGCGATTCAAGAATTAAAAATAGCTGATCAACGGCTGTCAAAAGTCGCATAATAAGTCCTTTTATGGCGATAAATAATGGGTAATGAGCTATTCATATTCACCATATAAGCGCCTACTTAAATGATTACTACCTTATAGAATTGCTAATATCTTAAATAATGGCTACTACCTTAAATGATTACGACAACAG
>JARIEH010000222.1 GCA_029256865.1 Psychrobacter sp. | reverse complement strand
CACCTTCACGTGACGATTATATCATTTCACAACCGCCAGCAGCACCATCACATAGCGACCTATTAGAGCGTGCGCGTCAAAACTCGCAGCAGCAAAGTCGTAGCAACACCAGCAGTCAAAGCGACCTGCCAGCATTTCGCAGCTTGATGCAAACAGGTACCAACCAGCTCAAAGCAGGTAATTTAACTGCCGCAGAAAACAGCTTTACCCGTGCTCAACGTTTAGCCCCGAGATCCTCAGCAGTATATTTTTACTTATCACAAGTGGCGTTAAAGAAGAATCAACCACGCAAAGCAGAAGCAATGGCGCGTCGTGGCCTGACCGTCTCTGAAGATGCCAACCGACGCCGTGCGCTATGGCAACTCATTTTGGTTTCAGGACAACAGCAGAACAATGCGCGCGTCGTTCGTGAAGCTCAACAAGCACTTAGGTAAATATCATATTTTCAAGTACTTAAATTGGTTACCAAAGCTATCTGAACCAACAGTCTCCGACTTTTTTGTGGTTAGTGGCTCATTGTTTTATTTTTAAATTTATTATTTTCACTTCTTACATTCAATCAATTAAGGTTATTTTTATGGCATGGCAACAACTGCACCTACAATGTGAAAAAGCAAACGTCGATCTTGCAGAAGCGCTGTTATTAGAAGCAGGCGCACTCTCTATTGCCTTAGATGATGCAGGCGATCAACCTTTGTTTGAACCGCTACCTGGCGAGTCACCTTTATGGGATGAGGTCATACTGACAGGTCTGTTTGATGCGACTACTGAGGTTGGTAGTCGACAAGCTGTTGAGCAGTTAAGTCATGACATTGCCGCGCAAGTACAGGCCAGTCGCGTTTGGCTATCAGCCGTTGATGATAAAGACTGGGAGCGTGAATGGATGTCGCATTACCACCCGATTGAGTGCGCTAATGGCTTATGGATTGTCCCTAATTGGCTGACGCCTCCCGATGCAAATGCGACCAATATTATCATGGATCCAGGACTTGCTTTTGGTACTGGGTATCATGCAACGACCCGCTTGTGTTTAGACTGGCTGACTGAGCAGGATTTACACGACAAGACAGTGATCGATTATGGTTGTGGTTCAGGCATTTTGGGCATTGCAGCCCTGCTCTTGGGCGCAAAGCAAGTCTACGCGGTAGATATTGACCCACAAGCGGTACTTGCAACCAATCAAAACGCCGAGCGCAATGAGGTTGCTGGACGACTTAAGGCTTTCTTACCAGAAGACTTTACTGAATACTGTGCCCAACATGACGTCATGCCAGTTGATGTCATTGTTGCTAATATTTTGGCTAAGCCGCTGATTGGTCTTGCGCCCTACTTTGCTACTTTAATGGCACCGCAAGGTCGAATTGTTTTGGCAGGCCTGATTGAATCGCAAACCGAACAAGTGACTGAGGCATACGCTCCTTACTTTGCTCTCGATCCAAAGCATGCTTTTACTGCACAAGAAGATCAACACTGGCAAAGACTGTCAGGTAAGTTTACACACTAGCTACACTTCTTTACATATGTTACGATAGGGAATCAGTTAAAGCTCACCAGCTTAGTACTGTTTCCTTTTTTTATTTTATACCTGTTTGCTTAATATTTATTTAAACAGATAATAATAACATCTAGGAGATAAAGCGGTTTTTGGTGAGTGAGTGGTAATTATTACCGTATCTCTTTGGATTTTACAAACATGATCTCACTTATAAAAACCCAATGCCCCGCTTGCCATACGCGTTTTAGTTTAGCGCCAGCCCAATTAAACAAGGCTGAGGCGAAAGCGCGTTGTGGTAGCTGCCAACACATATTTTTGGTGAATGAGCATCTGGTAGATTCGGTAAGTGAGCCATTAAATAAGGCCGCCTCTGCGCAAAGACCCACTACGGTTAACATTCAAAAACCAATAACTCAGCAAGGTGATTGCTTAGACTCTGATACTTTAATTGATGACGACATGTCGCCTGCAGAGCGGCAAGATAATACCGCGGAATATACTTCTCTAGCTGAGATGGAGGCATGGCTCTCACAGCCCAACTCGAGCTCAGTAGATCACATAATCAAAAACTCTCGCTCCCAAAATAACCCATCCAAAATCATAACGCAAAAAACAACTCATCCAACAGAACCCAAATCAAACATAACGACTGACAAAGCATTAGATGCTGATGAGAAAAATGTCAGTCGTTCTACCAGTCAAACGCAAATACCTAATACTGATTTGTCACAACTGTTAACCAATATGGGCGTGCCGACCCCTAACAATCCTACAGCTATTTACTCGGAAGAGAAAAACGGTTATCACTCGCACCGCTCTTCAATGCAAGCGCAGGCACAAAACCCCGCTGCCTTAGTATTATGGTTGAGTGGTTGTTTGGTGCTAGTAATGCTATTATTTGCACAATATGTTATTTTCAATCTAGAAACTTTGATCAAAAATCCAGACCAAGCGGCACGCCTGCAAGCGTTTTGTAAGGTTGCCGTTTGTAGCTTACCTAGTGCCGACTTAGCGACATTAAATATCACCAACCTTAATGTCAAACCTAGTAATATTAAGGCCGCTAATGAATTTAGCGACATTGAGGCCTGGTTGGTTAATCAAAGCGTACAACCCCAACTGCTACCAAGTCTTAAAGTTAGCATTTATAGCGCTGATAATTTGATTGGGGAATTTATTGCGATGCCAGGGGATTATCTGGCCAGCCCTGAAAATCTGTTAACAGCTGAACAAATCAAACCCTTTATGTTCACTATCCCAATTACTCATGAACAAATCAGTCAAATTACTATCGACCCTATTTATTAAGATTCTATTTATTAAGACCTTATTCAGACAGATGCCAGTAAAGATATTTCTTAGTTGAACTCATCTCAGCTTAACGCCTTCAAGCTTATATTGCTATATAATGGATATGTTTAAGCCGTGTTAAACAGAATCCCTTATTGCATTCTGGTCACTCTTGAGGACATCACCTTATGGCACACCGTGCACACCACTCTGCCAACCATCTTGCCCAAAGCTCTACTCATGCTACTGACTATCATAGTCAGGATAACGACTCTCAAACCTCTGCTAATGGGGATTTTCATTGTGAAAATAATGACAGTCATGCTTCTCATAGCCACCCAGCCACACCCATAACTGCCGCGGCACAAACCCCATTACGCATACACGTTGAACGTATGGTGCGTGAATATTTTGCAGCGTTGGGTGATGAGTTACCAACAGATCTTTATGAGCTGATCTTAAAAGAGGTTGAGCTGCCGTTATTGACAGTGGTTCTTGAGCAAACCCGTGGCAACCAAACAAAATGTGCACAAATTCTGGGGCTCAACCGCGGCACCCTACGCAAAAAAATGAAAACCTACCAATTAATGTAACTTATCTTAGAAAATATCGATATTTACACCCTAAAATGGCCTGGAGTTTTGTGTAAACTCGCCAGATGTTTTATCATAGCGGTTATAAATTTTAGAATCTCATTTCCAGTATTTAAATATCGATAAATACTGAATATTGATAATAAAATGTCATTACTAGCTTTTATCACTATATGTTCGGTGACTCATAGCTTGAACTAATGACAGCTATGATTGCCATTATTATCCTGCCAGACATTTACGTCAGGCTTTTTTTATGGAAGTGTTTTTATGGGTACAAAACCGCTTGCTCTACTTTCGGTCTCTGATAAATCCAACATCGTAGAATTCGCTCAAGGATTAACCCAGTCGGGTTTTGGTCTGCTCTCTACTGGTGGTACTTATCGTTTACTTAAAGAACATAACGTAGAAGTCACTGAAGTATCAGACTATACCGGTTTCCCTGAAATGATGGATGGTCGTGTCAAGACACTTCATCCAAAAATTCACGGTGGTATTTTAGGACGCCGTGGTACTGATGATGCGGTCATGAGCGATCATCAAATTGATCGTATTGATCTGGTCGTGGTAAACCTCTATCCATTTGCTGAAACGATTGCTCGCCCTGACGTGACGATGAACGATGCCATCGAAAACATCGATATCGGCGGCCCTACTATGGTACGTGCTGCAGCCAAGAACCATGCCCACGTTGGTATTGTCACGGATCCAGCTGATTATGAACGTATCATTGCAGCCTTAACGGATAATGGCCAGCTAACTGCGACTCTGCGTTATGATTTAGCCGTAAAAGCTTTTGAACATACTGCACAGTATGATGGCATGATTGCTAACTTTTTAGGCGCCCGAGTCAACGAGACTCAGCAGCCAGAAACCTATGCACGCACACTGAATCTACAGCTCAATAAGGTACAAGACTTACGCTACGGTGAGAACCCGCATCAACAAGCGGCTTTTTATGTTGAGAATCATTCAGGTCATAGCCAACAAGCTTCTATTGCGACAGCTAAACAGCTACAAGGCAAAGAGCTGTCTTATAACAATATCGCTGACACCGATGCTGCCCTTGAGTGTGTCAAAGCCTTTAGCGCTCCTGCTTGTGTGATTGTCAAACACGCCAACCCTTGCGGTGTCGCAGTTGATAGTGATCAGGTTGCTGCTTATCATACTGCCTTTAGTACAGACCCTGAGTCTTCTTTTGGTGGCATTATCGCCTTTAACCGTCAGCTGACCATTGCAGCAGCCAAAGCGATTATCGACAATCAGTTTGTAGAAGTCATTATTGCTCCTAGTATTGAAGAGGGTGTTCTAGAAGTCACTGCCAGCAAGAAAAACGTACGCGTCTTGGTTTGTGGCGAACTGCCTGCTCCCGATCAGCGTCAAACACAGCTCGACTATAAACGCGTCAACGGCGGTCTGCTAGTACAAGAACAAGATCTAGGCCTGATCACTGCTAATGAGCTGAAAATCGTCACTGACGTACAACCAACAGAAGCGCAGATCGCTGACCTGCTATTTACTTGGAACGTGGCGAAATATGTTAAATCTAATGCCATTGTGTATGGTAAAAACCAGCGCACGATCGGTGTCGGCGCAGGTCAGATGAGCCGCGTCAATTCAGCACGCATCGCTGCTATTAAGGCTGAACACGCTGGACTGGCAACGGAAGGTGCGGTCATGGCCTCGGATGCTTTCTTCCCGTTCCGTGATGGCATTGATAATGCTGCAGACGTTGGTATTTCAGCTATTATTCAGCCTGGTGGCTCTATGCGCGACGATGAAACCATTGCTGCTGCAAACGAACATGGTATCGCGATGGTATTCACTGGCATGCGTCATTTCCGCCATTAATCTGACCAAGTAATAAATAGCCATTAATATATATTGTCCATTAAAAAAGCCACTGTATTTTATACAGTGGCTTTTTCTTTGAATACACTTAGAGCTCAAACAAGCATGGAGTACAAAGGCCTTTAACGACCCTGTGCACCTGCCATATTTGCTTCATTGATATTAACTTTATACACCAAACGTAGATAATCTAAGTAATCCTGCAATTGGTCTTGTCCCAAATTATCACGGATAATGGTGGCTGTTTGAGACTTTTCAAGATCAGAAAGCTGCGACTGGCGCTGAGTCTCGATGCGATCACCGACCAACACGCTAGCTCCCATTTCCGTCTCACTTGCTAGTGCGACAACCCCATTCTCAGGAGCCTGCTTACTAAACGCTAGACTGCGTTCTTTCTCAGTTAATAACACAGTTTGGCGACTCACCTCACCCAAGGCTTGTAAGCGTGCTGAGTACTTACTGATATCAGCAGGGGTTTTAATATTAGCGGCTAGCTGCTTGGCATCTTTGAGTGCCAGCGCACTGGCTTTTTGTTGACGCAATATTTGTGTAATTTTAGGCGTTGCTGCTGCCAAGGCAAGAGTTTTGGTCGGACGATAGTTGCTTGGTTGTACCCATACCGTACCCGTCCCTACTTCTATACTGGCTGTTACCGCTTGATCCTGAATCGTAAACTCATCAAAAGCTTGATTAATAACGGCTGGTTGTGACAATGCTGAGGTATTATTCTCTTTACGATAGTCTTTGATACGCTTCAGTGCTACATTTTCTTGTTGAGCGATATCTTCGATACTAAAACCATCTGCTGCCAAGTCATTAATCGCCGTGACTTTATCGGCGTAGGCTGCTTGACGCTTATACTCTTTCGCTTTAGCGGTAAGCTCTGCACGCATGCT
>JARIEH010000045.1 GCA_029256865.1 Psychrobacter sp. | reverse complement strand
ATAAGCAAATTTAATATTTGCGCTCCCTATAAATTTCTTACTACATAAGCGATCACTGGTAATTACAACAATATTATTTTTAAATAATCATATATAGGCTGTTTTATGAGCGCAATGTCTCATATCTCACCCCTGTCACATGATTCTTAGAGGAGCATAAGATGAATCCAATGTTTGCATCTTTCAATGGCTACCTTGGTGGACCTATCGGCTCCATCATTGGGGCTATTTTGATTTTCGTGATTGGTTGGCTGGTTGCGCTTGGGATTGCAGCACTTGTGCGCAATGTATTGGCCAAGATTAACCTCAATCAGCGTATGAACTCGTCAACAGGTAAAACTTATGACTTAGAAGGTATTATTTCTAAAGTTGTCTTCTGGTTTATCTTTATCATTGCCATTTCAGGCGCGCTAACCCAATTAAACTTAAACTCTATTTCAGCACCGTTTGCCAATATGGTTAACCAAGTACTGGCATTTATTCCTAACCTTATTGGCGCTATCGCTGTTGGTATCATTGGTTGGGTTATTGCTACTGTCGCCCGTACGGCGCTTAACACTGCCTTATCAAAAACCACAATGGATGAGCGCTTAAGCGCACAAGCTGGCGTCAAACCTATGAGTAACACGATTGCCGATATGGTTTATTGGTTCATCTTATTGGTTGTATTGACAATGGTTCTAGGTCAATTAGAGCTTGATGGTTTATTCGCACCCCTAAGCAATATGGTTGATAAAATATTTAGCTTTATCCCTAATATTCTCATCGCTGGTGTGGTCTTTGTGGTGGGTTATATCATCGCCAAAGTTGTACGCGGTATCGTCACCAACTTGGTTTCTACTTTTGATGTGCAAGCACTTGCCACAAAAGCGGGCGTAAGCGAACAAAATAGCTTACCTAATATCGCAGGTTCTTTAGCATTTTTAGTGGTCATCATTCCGACGACTATCGCTGCATTAAATGCTTTAAAAATCGAAGTGATTGCGCGTCCTGCGACGAACATGCTCAACAAAATCATGGAAGCATTGCCAAACATCTTTATGGCAGCAGCTATCTTGGTTGTGACTTTCTACGTCGTCCGTATGGTTGCTAATATCATCAAAGGCTTGATCGAAAACACTCAAATCAATCAACTCCCTGCTAAAGTTGGTTTAGAAGAAACCATGGGTGATAAAAGAGTCTCTGACCTTGTCGGTTATGCCATTATCTTCTTTGCGATGTTGTTTGCAGCCATTGCCGCCTCTGACCTATTAGGTTTTGAGCCTATCTCTGCCATTATCACGATGTTTATCGCCTTTGGTGCCAACATCATTTTGGGCGCTATCATTCTATTCATCGGTTTTTGGCTTGCCAATATCATTGCTGGTGTCGTTGAACGCTCTGAAAAAGGCTCGCAATTCCTCGCAAACATCGTACGTGTACTGATCATGGGCTTAGTCCTCGCCATGGGTCTAAAAGCGATGGGTATTGCTGACTCTATTGTTAATCTAGCATTTGGTCTCACACTGGGTGCGGTAGCAGTTGCGTTTGCCTTATCATTTGGTCTTGGTGGTCAAGAAGCAGCAGCACGCTTCCTACGCAAGATGCAGGATAAAATGGATAAAGAACAAACTGAAGCAAAAGCAAAGTCTGTCCTTGACCCTAGCTATACTACCAAAGATAAACTTGCTGACTCCGTTCGTGATAATACACCGACGACTACGAGTACAACGACGAGTGATTTGCGTACAGACACTGTTGATACCAGTAAACTTAGTGCCAATCATGTAGACATCACGCACGTTGAAACGACTGATAACGATACAGATACTGGTTTAAGTTCTACACCAAGTAGTAATCTTACCGATATTGACAATAACGACTTAAAATAAGTCTTGATTAGTCGTACTATAAAATACAAAAAAGACAGCTTAGGCTGTCTTTTTTTTGCGATATATTTCAGTTTTTATACCAAAGTGTGGTTCTCTATTATTTATCATCCCGTGCCGGTATTTTTATCGTCAACTGCACCGCTCCCAATTTACTCTCTACTGGCTTTCTGGTAGAGAGTGACTTATGAAAACCTTTGTGTGTAGACTCTCTGGTTTGAATGCGTTGCTGTTGACTCATAGCCTGTAGCTGCTTGGTGAGTTGACGCTCTTTTTGACTCATTGGAGCTACAGGCTGAATCCAAAGATCAATATTCATATAAGTATCAGACTCATCAGATATGAACTCTATACCTAATACAATCACATGATGCAGCTCTGCTAACGGTAAACGTGTGGCGACATCCTGCGCAATCTTTGGTAAATTGGACTGAATGGCAGCTTTACTCTGTTGTCCATCAGGGGTCTTTCCATAGAATATCAACACATAATGCCGGCCCAAACTTTCGTAAGAGTGCTGATGAACGACATAGCCACTCTCTCTCGTCGCATCCGACTGCTTAGGATACCTATACAAGCTGCGAACCAGCTCATGACGTGAAAACAACGACTCATCTAATAACTGCTGTTGCCAATGAGAAAGCTGTCTTCCACTGTCACTCACTTCTTCTTTTATAGACTTGGTAAACACTAAGTCGATCATTTGCATGCTAAGCTGTGACCATAGTGTGGCGGCCTGCTGCCTATGTTCATGGTACATCTGCGTGGTCGAATTTTTGTGCTCTTGGGCAAGGCTCATACTAACAAGAGCAGGATTGGGCTGCTCCTGAACACCATACTTAATCAATGCATTGTCTACGGTGATGGCCTGTGAAAGTAAAGCAGCACTGCCCATAAACTGCTGGATAAGCGCCTTCTCAGTATTAAAGCTTGCCATACCAGTGTTAGATGATTGCCGTATCTGTGTTAGGTGATACCCTAAAAATCGCCAAATATCACAGGGAGTTTGAGCAGTCGCGACAAGCTTCTGCCAGTCTTGCCAACTAAACACCTGCAATACCTGTGAATCGTCATTGATATCCAATACCAACTCTTCCATAAAGTAGCGCGCACCGAAGCTATGTGGCATAGATGTCATAGGCGGTGCAACATTCTCTTTAAGAGCATATGCCTTTTCAGCCACGGCTTTATCATCGCTACGGTAATCAATAGCGAAATTTTTATCTACCAGTTGAATATCAAGTATTAGCACATCAGCGGTATCAACGCTGTTAGCTTTACTTTTTTGTAAATAACGCTTCTGCCAACCCAATGCAGACTTGAGTGCAGAGATGCGAGCGGCTTCAATCTCATCGTTATTGCTAGTAGCAGACAGATATATAGTAAGCTCTAGCAGTTGCAGTTTGCCTAATGGCAATATGTAAAAGTACTGCTGAGAGGTGTGTGGAATCTCTAACGAAAGCGGTTCAGGCAAGTCTATTTCTGGCGCATCGGCTTGTAGATAATAGCTAAGCTCATTATTAGAAACAGTCAAATCAGGTGATGCAACATGACAATCAGGCACAGTATAAGCCTCGTATTACTCGCTGGATATAAGGAGATATTCGTTTTAATCAAAGCATAAGCAAAACAATTTACCCTAGCATAACTGCCTGAAAGCAGCGTCATATTAAAAGAGCATTATACATTGTCGCTTTCAGAGCTTTGACTTGCTATGATGAAATGAATAGGAAGCAACATGATTCAGGCATTATAAATCAAAAGCTGCGCGAATCCATGCTGACTGGACTTCCTTTATATATTTATAATCTTATGATAGCAAGGATTGAATGTCATGAAACGTTTTAATGATAAAGTCGTAATTATCACTGGTGCAGATTCAGATATTGGTCGTACAGCGGCGCTTAGATTCGCCAAAGAAGGCGCTAATTGTATACTCGTCGGCATTAATCATGACATCTTAGAGTATATTTATAAGGGACTGCCGCAGGATAACACTTGGATCAATACAGGTAATCATCTCACCGTTACCAGTGATGTTAATGATCCAATCCAAATTGCAGGATTAATAAAGTATGTGCTGGAGAAGTACGAGCGTATTGATGTGATGGTAAATATAGATACCGAAGTCGGGATTCACCAGTCGGTCATTCCAGAGTTGATAAAAACAAAAGGTAACATCGTCAATGTATCAACGCTAACTGATATAGCAAGTGATTGGAATATTGATGCATACCATGCGGAACAAGAGAGTTTGACTAGTATCACAAAAGCACTGGCATTAAAAAATGCACCACACGGTGTGCGTATTAACGCAGTCTCTGCTGGTTTGGTCACAACGGATAACAGTCAAAATCCATTTTTGGCTCATTGCGTGCTAGGAAAAACAGCGACGCCCGTAGATGTGACAGATGCTATCTTATTTCTGGCAAGCGGTGATGCGCTCATGATAACTGGCGTTAGCCTGCCTGTTGATGGCGGCGTTAGCGCTTTAAATGCTTAGCTGGACTGTATTAATCAAAAATACAAAAAAACCTGACATGTTAACATCAGGTTTTTTAGAGTATAGGCAACTTAAGAACCGTCTAAACGAAGTTGTTATTAATCCAGCAGTTTATTGATATCCTGGAGTGGCTGCGATAAGCGTTCAGGGTGTCTTGGTACGATGCCTCGGTATTGAGCATATATTTTTGGCAAATCAATTTCGATATCTCCAATCGGATATACCAGTGGCAAAAACCGTATTTCTTTGCTTTTATAGTCCATTGCTACTGGTAATATGGGCACACCTGCACCGACTGCCAAATAGTAGAAGCCCGTTTTCCAATTTTTAGTATACTGACGCGTTCCCTCGGGTGACAACCCTAAAAACAACGGCTCACCTGTCTTAAACTTATCAATACTGGCTTGCAATACTGAGCCTTTATTACCGCGATCAATGGGGATAATACCGATCCAGCGTAGTAGCTGGGCAAATACTGGTATTTTGAATAAAGTGTGCTTGCCCATGATGCTGATCTTCAGATCTAGCGAAAATAAGCTGGGGATAGCGTAAATGCCATCGACATTGGAAGTGTGTGGCAACGCCAAAACGACTGCTTGCGAAATATTTGGAATCTCGCCAACTGTGCGCCAACCAGATGCCTTTAACAAAGCCGACGCCACAGTGGGAGCCAGTTTATTACCGCGTTTTGGTATTAAGTTACCTAAGTCTTTTTTCTTAAGTTTAGGTAACTTAGAAGATAGTGTGGTTTTGGATGTCATGACGGCACCGCATAGTAATAAAAGGTATCCGTATCATAACATTAACAAAGCACTACTAGACTCACTTTTACAGGCTTTTATAAAGCCGTAGAGTGTTAATAGCTGAGAGAATACGCTCGTCTATTATTGATAAACACCTACAGAGGAATATCTGCTAAGTTACCTTTATTTTCAAGCCAAGACTTACGATCAGAAGCTCGTTTTTTGGCGAGTAGCATGTCCATCACGCTATTGGTCAATACCATATCATCCATATCTAACTGTACCAACCGACGGGTATCACGGTTCATGGTGGTCTCACGCAACTGCTCTGCACTCATCTCACCCAAGCCTTTAAAGCGAGTGATTTGAGCTTTTTTATTACC
>JARIEH010000061.1 GCA_029256865.1 Psychrobacter sp. | reverse complement strand
CAGTTTCAGAGTCCATGCTGTCTTCAAGATCCAGCAAAACTTGGCTAACCTGCGACTCATAATGTATCCAGCCATGCCGTCCTAGCTGTCTTTTGATGTGTTGCAATGGCGTTGTCAGTGTTTTCGGCTCGTCCATTCCAAAGATGATCGATTCAAGTCCTGCTAG
Organism: Psychrobacter sp.; assembly: GCA_029256865.1. Next base: position 4,178 of record JARIEH010000061.1, on the reverse strand, counting down.
TATACGTGGCAAAAAGTGCAACTTCGCCTCAGGGGCTGATGATAAATGACTGAGGACACCTCGCGCGGATTCATCGATATTTGCAAGAGTGCTGAGTTGGATATATATCTCCGCTAACAAACCCTCAATATCATCTTCTTGTATACTATTATCTGACGGCTTGTCTTTATAATAGCTCTGCTGATAACGTTTTTCTATGACCTGCTCTAACCATGAAAGCAACTGCGCATAGCTTGACTGTAAGGGTAAGGAGTTATCTACTAGGTTGCTTAACCAAAGGGCCGTTAAATACCACAAGCGCTGCTGTTTATCGTCAGTAGCAGTCTGCCACAGATAGTGGCTGGCTCTTTCTAGGCTTTCTAAGACCGCAGGTTGATTGTTATTGGCAGCGAGCAGTTGCTGAACTTGCTGACGCCATGCCAATAGTAATTGCTGATATTGCTCAGATTGCAGATGCAATGACGCTAAGTCACTTGGGATAACCACATCCACACTTTGAACAAACTCAGTATCCCTAAAAATATTTACAGACGGCGCTGCACTGTCATTTATTCCCACACCCTTCTGCGCTAAGACTTCAGAGAGTTGTTGGATAACTTTATCAAGTAATACGATACGATAAGTGCCTGTTTGCACATATTGTACTAGCTCATGTTGCAACAACTGATGAGCGAATTGCGCCAATCGGCTGTGCTCAGCCTCTAACATCTCACTGTTGAGCGTTTTGGCGAACTGCGCAAGCTGAGCAGCTAGGGTTGCAAGACGAGGCAGATCCACCATCGTCAAAGCACCACTGGTTTCATGATAGTACTGGGCCATAAGTTCAAAGTCAGGATGAGCATCTAATTGCCAACCACCAGACATAATTGATAATTGCTGATCAAATAGTGGGAGTAGCCATTCTAGCCTCACCATTTCATTAGGCTGGTTTTTCATAGGGTTATCCTAACTTGTTTATGCACTCATTTTTTGCCATGCTAACAGCCGCTTTACTGCATCGCCATCTAATCAATGCTCTAAAAGCGCTCATCAATGCTCTCTAAATGATCATCCTCATCCGATAGCTTAAAGCCTGTCACTGACTCTTGCAGAGCAGCTGCCATCTCGCTTAACTCACCGACAGAGCGTGCCGTTGCCATTGTACCTGACGAGGTCTGCGAGGTAATATCTTGAATGATGTTCATGGTATTCGAAATATGACCAGCAGACTTAGCCTGTTGCTGCGCTGCATCTGAGATGTTTTGAATCAAGTCAGCCAAGGTATTTGAGACGCTTTGAACTTCCTCTAGCGCTTCACCAGCATCTTTTGCTAAGCGGGCACCACGTACCACTTCAGAGGTGGTCGATTCCATAGACATGACTGCTTCACTGGTGTCTGCCTGAATGGTTTTAACCAAGGTTTCAATCTGTTTGGTGGCATTGGCTGAACGCTCAGCCAGACGCTGAACCTCATCCGCAACGACCGCAAAACCACGGCCCGCCTCACCCGCCATTGAAGCCTGAATGGCAGCGTTTAATGCCAAAACGTTGGTCTGATCGGCAATGTCATTAATCAAGCTTACGATATCGCCAATCTCTTGCGAAGACTCCCCCAAGCGTTTAATTCGTTTTGAGGTTTCTTGAATCTGATCACGAATAACGTTCATACCTTCAATTGAGCGCTGTACTACTTCCGCTCCATTATAAGCAATGGCTACTGAACGCTGAGCAACGCCTGCAGATTCAGTAGCGTTGGTTGATACCTGGTCAATAGACACTGCCATATCATTAATTGCGGTAGAAACACCAGCAATCTCTTGAGCCTGATGTTCAGATGCCTCGGCAAGCTCAACAGCATTCATCTGAGTCTGTTCAGAAGACTGAGAAACACGATCAGCAGTACTGTTAATGACCAGTACCAACTGACGTAATTGGTCAATAGCAAAGTTTACCGAGTCAGCAATCGCACCAGTAAAATCTTCTGATACGGTTGCGTTAACCGTCAAATCACCTTCAGCCAAATCACCAAGCTCGTCAAGTAGGCGCAAAATTGCCATCTGATTACGCTCGTTTTCTTCTTGAATTTGACGGGCACGCTCAGACTCAGCTTCTGCTTCATGCCGGCGGCGTAGGGTCTCTTTTTCGATTAATAAGCGCTCAGCACCGCCGCGATTTTTAAATAGCTGCGTTAGGGTCAGTAGAATACCAAGCAAGCCGATCAAAAACAGAATGACTGACCATACTATGCCACTATGGGTCAAAATATCACGCTCAACTTCACTTAAGTAGTTACTTACCGTCGCTAGTGAGTTGATTGACCAGATTAAAGAGGCCACACTCACTAAGGCAAAAAACCCCAATAGAATCTTCCATTTATTTTTAGAATCCTCAGTACCTGACATGTTTTGACTGGCGCCAGCTACAGTGCTTTTTGTAACATCACTCATCGTGCTTATTCCTTCCAAACGGTCGTTTAAGTCGTATCATGACTGGCTTTACTAATCATTATGAGTTAATAAAAGACATCTCTCAGCCATTAAAAATATTTTTATGGTGTAGACTCTTTAATAGGCAACTTTAGTCATTACTGCTTTGCATTGCCTGCATCAAAAAGTAGGCAGTAAGCAATATTTATTATGGGCTGTATTCATTTAAAGAGCGGCATCGATATAGCGTGAGTCTTTGGCCAATAAACTGGGCATAAAGACGAACCAATCCTGTTGGTCTTTAACAAACTTGCCATGATTATAAGGGGCAAATGGTGAGTCGCTATCAATGGTTTCAGCACGGTATTGGCTACGCGTAAACTGTTCAATACCGAGTACTTTATCTACTACTAGGCCAGAAAACACAGCACTATTATCGATAACCAAGACTTTACGTTGGTTCTTCTGCTGACGACTGGCTAGATGTAAAAACTGCGGCAAGTCTGTTAAGGGTAATAAGCGCCCTCGTATGTTTGCCAAACCTATCAACCATGGCTCTACCATGGGCATACTGGTATATTCTGGCATGCTTAGTACTTCAGATACCTCTCCCATCGGGGCGACCAAACGCTGCTCCCCAATCTCAAAAACCACACCTCGCCAATCATAACCCTGCCCCCCTTGACGGCCACTACTACGAGCTTTGGCTAAGTCAGCTAAACGTAAAAGTTCAATAAATCCTCTAGAAGCCACAAGTTACTCCGTTACCGAACGGATAATGCGCATCAGCTCAGACTCATCAACTGGCTTGGTAAGATACTCTTTCGCGCCTTGACGCTTACCCCATACACGGTCAGTTTCTTGATTTTTGGTACTAATCATTACTACTGGAATATGAGCCGTTGCTTTACCCCTTGTAATCTTACGTGTCGCTTGAAAGCCATTCATTTCAGGCATCACCACGTCCATCAATATTACGTCTGGCAAATGTTCAGCGGCCATCTCACAGCCTTGTTCACCATTGACTGCCTCTAATACTTGAAAGTTGTTTTTGGCAAGCATGTCACGAAATCTCGCCATTTCAGAGGGCGAATCGTCAATGACCAATACAGTTGTCATGGATATTTCCTTTGCATTTGATGATATCCGTCAGGATATTATTATTAGAGACATTAAAATGACATCTTTCACTACCGTTATTAGCGTCTCAAAAGCATCGTCACTGCCTATCCTGTCACTATTTATGTGTATCTGTTTTTATTTTTAATCCAATGCCCCAAAACTCTGCAACCACTAGCGATACTGGTTAATCGCGTCAAACAGTTCATCCTTACTAAACGGTTTGGTCAAGTACTCATCAGAACCGACAATACGGCCACGCGCTTTATCAAACAACCCATCTTTTGATGACAGCATGATAACTGGCTTGTCAGCATAATCAGGGTTATTTTTAATCAAAGCACAAGTCTGATAACCATCGAGACGCGGCATCATAATGTCGACAAAGATGATATCTGGATTGTTATTTACGATCTTTGCTAGTGCATCAAAACCATCGATAGCCGTGACAACTTCACAGCCTACTTTCTGTAATAAGGTTTCAGCAGTACGGCGAATAGTTTTTGAGTCATCAATAACCATGACCTTCAACCCTTCAAAATTATTTTCCATCATCATTGTCCTATGAACGACTGTTTATTCTTAATACAACCATTATCAGCTGTATGCTGCCTCTATTTACTATGGTGCCTATTGATAAGCGCTGTTAACAGA
>JARIEH010000220.1 GCA_029256865.1 Psychrobacter sp. | reverse complement strand
CCCAGTACGGGAAAATACCTTATTGCAGGCATCAGTAACGACAGCCTGATTTGTTTGGCTGATTTGCCGATTGAGTCTGTTGGTAAAAAAGTAGTCATCTCATGATAGACCAGCTAAACTACAGATTAGCTTAACGCGTTAAAACCATTCATTTATTGTCTGACAGTGTAGACGCCTTTCTTTTATCGTTTAGCTATTAATGAGTAAGTTGTTACATTCTGTAGAAAGAGTAACAAAGGGCGTCTTGTTTGGTAACGTCTACATTAGGCAAAATAGAGACAGTAACAATACTAATAATTGTCATAGATATTGATAACAGGAATAATGAATAACTGTCACGCTCAATGACTGTTGAATAAAACTGACTGCTTGATAAAACGAATACCTAACCAACAATAACAACCATTATAACCCTTACTAGAGGACATTTTATGAGTAAGCAAATCCTATTAATTGAAGATGATCCAGATTTAGCTGAGTTAATCAGCGATTATTTGACGATGAACTATTATGACGTTCATCACGCTGGTCTTGGGCAAGAAGGCCTTGATATCTTAGACACAAAAGAGCGCAATATTGATTTGGTCGTCTTGGACTTAATGCTGCCCGATATGGATGGCATGCAAGTCTGTCAAAAAATCCGCGGCAATAAAAGTAATATGACCAATAAAGTACCTATCATCATGTTGACTGCCAAAGGTGATACGACCGATCGCGTATTGGGCTTAGAGATGGGCGCGGATGATTATATCGCCAAGCCGTTTGAACCTCGTGAGCTTTTGGCGCGTATTCGTGCTGTGATTCGTCGTCATGAGCAGCCCAACCAAGCGGACAGTCAATCAGATAGCCTGACGTTCGGTCGCCTCAGTGTTTTTCCCGACAGCCATGAAGTGACTATTGACGATCTGCCTGTGCGCCTGACCACCCATCAATTCCAATTGCTGCACTACTTTGCCACCCATGCCGGTAAGGTACTTAATCGTGAGCAGTTGTGGCAGGCCATGCCTAATGACGATAGCTCAGACAATATTGATCGTGCGATCGATGTGCATATCTCTCGTTTGCGCGCCCTTATTGAAGATAACCCTCGTCAGCCTAAACGTATCATCACGGTACGCGGTGTTGGTTATCAGTTTGCAACCGATCAAGTTTAGTCAATTTTGAGTCTTTACTACTAGAGATCAATGCATGCAACAACTGGGTTTTCGCTCTGTTTTCGCTAAGCTATTTGCCAGTGTCATGCTGGCTCTTATCTTATTTGCGATCGCCATGGTGCTATTGACACAGCTGGTTCATGATAAAGATGCAGGCATTCGCTCTGAGGTAGTCGCTACTCAAATATTAGGACAGATTGATCCTTTTTTACAAGAGCTTAATCTCGCCGCAAGTAAAGACAATCGCCTGCAAGCGCGCTTTATGTTGGCGGTAGTCAAAAAAAGCTTTGATATTTTTGATGAGTCATTACAAGCCAAAATGGGCTTGTATGACAACACAGGACGTCTGCTGATGCAGACAGACAATAGCGACTTACCATTGGAGCTGCCTGATACTCCTTCTTTATTAAACCGAATGTTTCCCTCTTTTTCAGATGCCCCTACTCTCCAACAAGCCCAAGTCTATAGCAGTACTGGTTATACCCTACTCTATGAATCACGCTTAACACCCAAAAAACCTGCTTTGTCTGCTGCTCTCAATTTATTTACTGGCACCTTGCTGCTGCTCATCATTATGGCAGGCGTCTTGTGGTGGATCGCACGCTCAATGACATGGCGCATCAACCAGATGAGTCAGCAGATGATACAGTTGGGTGATGGTGATTTTACGGTACGGGTCAACAGTCGCGGTAATGATGAAATTGCGTCTCTTGCACGTGGCTTTAACCAAGCGGCACAAAAGATAGAGCACCTTATCAATGCCAACAACTTGCTGTTAGCCCACGCCTCACATGAGCTGCGTACGCCCATCACGCGCATTCGTTTACAGATTGAAATGATGGACATGCTCGCAAGTGCCATGCCAACGGATATTAAGGCCAAGTTCGATAAACGGGCGCAGGCGATCAATCGCGACTTGTCGGGACTCAACGATTTGGTTGAAAGTATCTTATTGGTCAGCCGCTTAGATGCAGGTCATGTGATGCAGCAGGTCGAACGCGTAGACCTTTATGACTTAATCAATCAAGAGCGCCAACATTATCCAGAGGCAACACTCATTGGCGAGCACATTGTGATTGATGGCCAGCCCGCCATGCTGACCCATTTGATTCGCAACCTACTCAACAATGCGATGATCCATGGCGTACCACCCGTAACGATCCTACTTTATGGTGTACAAACCATGGATGAGGCAGATACGGTACCTGATTATCTGTTGCAATCGATTATGGACAACAGCTTTTCTGATTATAATACCTTGACTGATAGTGGTGATGAACATCATCCTGATGCGAGCACCAAGTTATTACATGAATATGCTGACAGTCTCGCTGACACGCAGGTTGGACAAGACCCTGTAACAGATTCAGCAGAGATCTTATCAGCGCCCGTGATTTATCGAAATGGTGAGACGCTGGTCACGCTTGGCGATGAAGAGAATCTTGAGGAGACAGTTATTGAGGTAAAATCAGCTGTTTCTGGCAATAATAACGAAGGCTCTGTAACTGAGGCTAGTCAAAGTAAAAAAGAGAAAAGTCTTGCTGACTCAGAATACTCACTCTGTGACGTCACCTCTATTGATGCGTCTAATAACGAAATGAACGAGGTTTCTAGCTCATCACAAACCAACATTCCTCCACTCAGTGATAAAGCCCTCGTCAATCATTACAGTAAATTCACAACAGAGATAGCAGACAAAATTAAAAAGGCTGTCTGGAGTATCGTCCCTAATACTGCGGCAAAACAGCAAAAACAAACCGACGGTGCCAACGATACACCCAAAACCAGCAAGGTTAATAACGCTAAATCTATGGCCGATAATGTGAGGCATGAAAATACTGCTATCGATGAAAACGATGCAATCAATACTCCCCGTAAAGAAAGCTTATTTTCAAAGCACCTTAAAAAATCCAAATCAGAGCCGATGCGTCCCTTACCTAAGTACGCGGTACTCGCTGTCATTGATGAAGGAACAGGTATTCCTGAAGACAAGCGTGAAGAGATCTTTAGTCCATTTGTACGCTTGCAGCAAAAAAACAAAGGCTCGGGACTTGGCTTATCCTTAGTATCACAAATCATTACTGCACATCAGGGTCATATCATCACTGATATCATCAACGGTC
>JARIEH010000102.1 GCA_029256865.1 Psychrobacter sp. | reverse complement strand
TGATGGTCTGCCCCCCAAACGTTAATGACCTTGTCAAAACCCCGATCAAACTTATTCTTATGATAAGCGATATCTGAGGCAAAATAAGTCGTCTGACCATTAGCACGACGTACCACACGGTCTTTTTCATCACCAAAATCGGTCGATTTGAACCAAATATTACCGTCTTTTTCGTACAGATACCCTTTGTCGTCTAATATTTGCAGTGCTGGTTCAATCTCACTATCAATCGATCGTTCACTGAACCAACACTCATAATGCACACCGAAGTCATTTAAGTCATCTTTGATGTCAGCCAAAATGCTGTTTAGCGCTGCCTCTAAAAACAGCTGATAGCTGTCACCAAGCAGAGATTTACTATTGGCAATCAGCCCATCGATATGCGCTTCTTTGTCACCCGATAGCAGTACTTTTTCACCATCATTATTTATCTCAAACTGCGCATCCGCTGGTACATCTTTGGCTATTTCTGCAAAACTATGCACATAGCTGTCACCATGCTGCACCTTAAGTGTTTCTGCGATATCGCGAACGTAATCTCCCTTATAAGCATTAGAGGGGAACGTTACCTGCTCACCATTAACTTCAAGGTAACGCAAATAAGTACTCGTTGCCAAAATATCCATCTGCCGACCAGCATCATTGACATAGTATTCACGCGTCACATCATAACCGATGGCTTCAAGCAGATTTGCCAAGCTCATACCAAATGCTGCACCACGACCATGACCGACATGTAGGCTCGAGGTTGGATTGGCAGAGACAAATTCAACTTGGATTTTTTGCCCATCAAACTGATTGCTTAAACCAAAGCGTTCTTGCAAGCTAAAGATATCTTCTAATACCGCAAACTTAGCATCGCTATTTAAAAATACATTAATAAAGCCAGGCCCTGCGATTTCTACTTGACGGATGTCTTGGTTCTTAGGCAGGGCATTGACGATTTTCTCTGCGAGCTGACGGGGATTGCTCTTGGCAGCTTTCGCAGCAGTGAGCGCAATATTACTGGCAAAATCACCGTGACTGGTATCCTTTGTACGCGTGATCTGGCTGTTATTTTTCCAGTCAGCAGGTAAAGCACCTTCAGCTTGTAAAGTTTGGATAGCGTGTTCAAATAGCGTGGCTAAGGTATCAATTTGGGCTTGTGACATAGGGTTATAAACTCAGTTAAATAAATAACAAAAACGGTGTGGAAATGGTGAAGATGCGTGCAGTGAATAGCTGCTTATTATAATAGCGACTGACGTTGCAGGGGAGAAAATAATATAAAAAGATAAGTAACCTATAAATATAACAACCTTTACGCTGTATTGCACTATTTACGGTGAAATTAGCGCCAAAACACAACACTTTGTACCACTTACAAAACAATTAGAATCTTTATAAGGCGGATTGATTGTAGGGTTACTGTTGTCTAGATCTTAGCAGTAGTTTATACCCACCTCATTACGCGTTATAATGTTGGTTTGTATTGTGTCTGATCATCTATTGACCGTCATCATTGTCTATTTTTAACTAACCACTTGCCTTTTTTAGGGTAATTATTATAAAAGCAGCTCAATAGATAAGACACCTTACTACTTTATAGGATTATGCCATGTTTGCTATTGCTGCCAGTACCGTCACCAGTTGGGGACTGTATGTGTTACTCCCAATATTTATCGCGTTCTTATTCTTTATTATTTGGGACTTATCAAAACAGTCTGATGCTGGGCGCGCGGGTACTTTTTGGATGTTTTTAGCCCTTGGTGCAGGCTTTGTAGGCTTCTTACTTAAACTGTTATTAGAGCTCGCCTTTAAAAAGTGGTTCATATAGTCAGCGTTGAGCACTTGCTATGACTTCACTGACGTAAGTTGGCATACTCCAAGCGCCACCCACTTCTATCAGGCGACACAGTCCTGTGGTTTGCTCAAATGTCTTTGCGAATGTTTTTCCATTCCAAACCCACTCTGTCATTGACCAACAATCGCCTAAGCCTCTGCCTTTATGGGCAGCAAGTATTTTACCTTCTGCATACTCTGAACCAGACGTAGTAATAAGCTTAGGCTGAATGGGACTGTCATTATCTATGAGCCAATAGCCACTACCAACATTATAAGCGCCAGTCCAACAAGGATGACTGGCTAAAGTGTACTGACTATTAATAGGAGTGAACTGCCAGATTTTACGCGCTGCATCGAACCAATCATTGTCCGATGTTAGGACATTACAATCTGCTCGTGCTTCCTGATCAAGCGTTGCTATGGCCCATTTACTCATGTCATGTTGCCAATGCTGCCGTTGTTGCTCACTCAGATGCTGGTAGTATTTTTGCTCTTTGGGCGTTTCTGTAGTCGTGCCATCCTTTGCATCCTCATACGTTGGGTACTCCGAAATTGGATAACTATAAGCAGCATAGACTCTAGGTTTCGGTTTCGGTCGTTTTGGGATTTGTCGATTGCGCGCATTTTTACTCACTAAAGCTAATGGTGTTCCGACACGACCTTGTACCTCGTCAAGCTTTAGCAATACAGCTGCCATGCCTTTGTCCGATATTTGCCACTGATACTCGCCAAGCTTGAATACTATTTTGCTACTCTTTCGCGCCTGCTTTATGAGCTGTGCAGTTTGTGCGTTGGTTAATTCGCTTTCTTTAACTTCTCCATAAAACTGACCATTTAGCCATAACTCAACTGAGTGGTTTCGCGCGTCGATTTGAGTCACCATTTCCTCAGATGAACTCCAATCCCAATGGTTTAATACAACCCGCGTACTGGGTGTTTTTTCACCGGCCTGTAATGTCATGAGAATACTGCCGCGCC
>JARIEH010000272.1 GCA_029256865.1 Psychrobacter sp. | reverse complement strand
TTGAGCACATGCGCTATCCTTTAATGTTTTATGCTAGTGAATACAACGGTCGATTAAAAAATGTGGTACAACGCTTAGTGGGTATGCAAACTCAGGTCGAGTATATTGCTTGATCAACACGCCTTAATATCATCATAGAGGTTATTGTGCCAAATCATCGCTATCACATTCACGTCATCTGCGTCGCTCATGATCAACCAATGGTTTTAGATGGTTTGGCGGTTTTTTTTCAAGAGGCTGCTTTTTTAACTTATGATATCGCTACCAGTTCGACTCAAGCTTCTTTATATAGCCGTCAATGTATAGAAGAATGTGACTGCACCCTAGTCGTCATTGGAGACAGCTATGGCTCGGCAGAAAAAAATACTGTTAGCCAACTGCATTTAAGCTACTTGAGTGCCAGAACCAAGCTTAAGCCTATGCTAGTATTGATCAAAAGCTCTGTCAAAATCAAAGAGGCAAGTCGGCAGTTGCAAGATTTTACTCGATTGGTCGAGCAGCAAGCATACGATGTCTATTATTATGACGATACGACTGATATTCCCAAGTTTCTTATCGATTTGTATGCAAAAATGGTTGAGAAATATCGTTTAGTGGCAGGTTGGGTGCGTATTCAAGAGAATATGAATGCTCGTCAAAGTCATAAGTTATCGGGTTTGCGCTCTGAAAAAGACACGGTTACAAACAGCTTTGCTCAGCCATTTAAATTATCAGGGTTTGTTGAGATAAGATACAGTGCGCAAGCTTATGAAGGGGGAAACCTCAGCGATATAAAGAGGACTATAAAACTGAGCTGGCAGCAAGTCGTGCAAGCCATCGCATTGATTTCTGCGACTTTTTCTAGCTATAGTCTACAAGTTTGTATCAATCGTTTAATAGCGAGTCATGCGGAGCAAGATATTAAGCAGCAGATGCCCAATGTGCATGCAGTCTCTCGCTACCAAGTTTTTCATAGTGACCTAAATCAGCTACAACAGTTCTTGGTTGCTGCAAACTGGATTCAATTAACCGCCTCGAGTTTAAAGACATCACAAGAATTATGGAAGCTGACTTTTTATGTTAGAAAGTTGCTTGAGAGTAGCCAGACAGATGGCACTGCTGTCTTAAGTAAATAGGAATACCCTTGATAGCTCATAGAGAATTAAGACTTTACGATAAAGTCAGATGAAGTATGGCGCTACGTTTTGTAATACAAAGCATACGTGTCTGCAATTGTGAATCGGCCTTAGACTAGCGATACTGTGATAGTAAACAAGGTAAAATTTCCCACATAAGAAATATGATGTCTACTAGACAAAAAATAAACCATTTCTAAAATATGTGCTTCTAGAGAAATAAGAGATTTTGCATAATTAAGGAGAGCGCAATGACTACCCCTAAGTTTGATGAATTAAAGAAAGAGATTGATACTTTGGCAGATAAGATGCGTGAGGCTGATCAGTTTCATACGTTAGAAGAGCAAGTAGCAGATATGAAGCGCCGAGGTATTGACCCTAGTAAGGCCTATCAAGATTGGGATAAGAGGGAAGAAGAAGAGGATTGGGGCGATGAAACGTGGAAAAAGCACGGAAAATGGGAACCAAAAACGCCTGCAGACCTGGACGATAAAGCTCGTGAAAACTGGGATGGGGATAGTGGTAAGCCTAAACCACCGCCTATTGTCTAGTTAAACCGTTTTTTAATTGCAATACGATTTATCAACTATTAAAATAAAAAGCCACGCTGAGCGTGGCTTTTTATTATCTGTTTATTATCATAAGCCTTCATCGACACGTACAAGACGAGTCATGCCATTATTATCTACAACACGGCGATAGCGAACATTACCTGTATTTGACTGTGAAGAAGAAGCTGGTGCTGAATAAGCAGGAGTACTCGTTGGAGTCGATTGTTGCTGAATCAGCTGGCCCATACTATCACCAGATGCGGGCGTTAATGGCTGACTGTTGGTCGCCTGTCCGTATTGAGTCTCAGATTGGTTAGGGCTATTTTGGGTGTTGCCTTGCATAATTAAACGATGAAATTTTTGGCCAGCGCGTCCATCCGCGGGGAAAACACCGCGACTGGTTTGATATTGCTGAATAGCAGTGCGCGTATTGTCACCAATAATCCCGTCTACACCGCCGATATCATAACCAGCATTTAGTAACGCTTGCTGAATATCTTTGGCTTGTTGGCGGCTGATACCAGGGTCGCTTGTCGGCCAGGCGGTAACAAAGTCAGTTTTACTGCTGTCCTCGCGAGTGATTAAGTCGGAAAGATGGGCAATCGCCAAAGCGTAGTTTTCTGAAGCGTTGTATGAATAAAACGTATCAAAGTTTTTACCGACTAAGAAAGCTGGGCCGTCTTTACCAGCAGGCAAGAGCAATCCGGCACTGTCTAAGTCATTAGGTAATGGACTGCCATTAGCCAGCTTTAACCCTTGATTACGCCAATGACTCATCGATTTTTTGTCTTTGCGGTTGGAGGCTGCCCAATAGCCATCAGGAAGCTTGACTTCATAACCCCACCCCTCACCTGAGCGATAGCCACGCTTGGCTAGGAAGTTGGCGGTAGAAGCCAAGGCATCAGGTACACTGTTGACCAAGTCGCGACGACCATCACCATCGAAGTCTACCGCTAACTCTAAAAAGGTGCTCGGCATAAACTGTGTCTGCCCAAAAGCACCTGCCCATGATCCTGTCATGTCACTTGGCGCAATATCACCGCGCTGTACGATTTTGAGCGCATTGGCATATTCGCCTTGGAAATAGCTTTGGCGACGGTCAAAACAGGACAAGGTAGCTAGTGATTCAAACAATGGCTTTTTGCCTAATGTCTGACCAAAGTTTGACTCTACGCCCCACACACCTAGTACGTGCTCGGCTTTGACACCATAGCGAGATTCGATTTGACGTAGCGTATCGCTCCATTGGCGCTTAGCACGAATACCATCTTCTACTCGTTCTTTATCTACTAATACGGATAAATAATCCCAGACGTCTTTTTGAAATTCAGGTTGATAGTTTAACGATTGAATAACGCTAGGATCAGGTTGCGTCGGACGATAGGTATTAAAAGTAAAACTATCAACCCCTTGAAACTTGCTAGAGTTCTTTAGTCGGTCCAGACATTGCTGAAACTCAGCATTGGATAAGTTTGGTGCAGGCGGTGGGGCAGCTTGAGCAGTGCTAGTAAGACTGAAGCCAATGGCAGCAGTGAGTAAAGAGAGAGTGGAAAGTTGAGTCAAACGCATGAAAATATCCTATAAACATAAACGATGGTGGAATAGATAAGACGATGAAGGATCAGGATGATAATAGTGCTTTAGAGTAACTAATATAAACAATAAAGAAAAGTCATAGGCACATCTGGTTACTATAAATTGACGCAGGCGTGAGGTTGGGAGAGGGTCTAGGAGTGATGGTTTCATATTTGCCTTTGAAAATAGCTACTCTCACAAAATCCCAACCCACTCATCGGCATTGAGTATATTGGTTGCGATGTCGTGGATAAGAGGGACGTTTTTGGCTTTTTTCAACATGCTGAAACGCAAAATGATAGCAATAGCGAAGAACATAAAACATCATAGTGATGATAGTACTACCAAGGTAAGAATTTGGCGTTTGAATAGCGCTTATAATAACAGTATGATCAGCGTGGCACTGGCACCACTACTCTTTAGGCAAACCCTACAAATGCAGCATCCAAATCAACCATGTCATATCTATAACTTTGTGCAAGTAATACCATTGTTCATAAGCCAATGGAGCTTACTAAGTTGAATAAAATCTTCATGAGAGTTCTCTACTATCATTTGCTATGTTCAACAGCCAAACATGCTCCGTCACCCTTATTTCAGGTGCAGATCTTATGCTGGTTGGTTCATTTTTCAGTTCTTGAATTTGATAATGATCGCCATAATACTGCTGTATTTGATCGCTACTTACAGAAAATGGTGGCCCATTCTTTTTACTTTGGTCATAGTTTAGGGTAATTAAGAGTTGGGTAGCGTTATTGGTCAGCTCACGTATATGCTCACTATAATTAGGGCGCATGTCTGCTGGCAAGGCTATCAATGCTGCTCTATCATAAACGGCATCGATAGTGCCAATATCTTTAGGCGTCAGCACAAAAATATCCGCCGTCCATAAGGTAATGGTTTGACCAGCCAGCTGACTTTGATAGCGTTTTAAAGTAGATTGATCAGCAGCACTAGTAAATTCGGTAATCGTAGGGGTGATGTTTTGCTCAGCAAAGAACTCCTGAACGGCTGTCTCAACCAATTCAACGCCCACCACGTCATAACCTTGCCTAGCTAGCCAAATCATATCTATTGATTTACCACATAAAGGAACCAGCACACGACTACCCGTAGGCAAGTTTAAATAGTTAAAATGCTGTATTAACAACGGATTAACCTCAGACTTATGAAAGCCAATGTGTCCCTCTTGCCAACGCGATTGCCAAAACTCTGCATTCATATAATTATTCCCCTAACATCAATTCTCTAAAGATTTATCATTGCTAACTATCATATCGCTAAATGCAATAAAAAAGCCAAGCGTAGCAACCCTTGGCTTTTATGGCAGATAATAACGGCTCTGAGCGTCTAGCTGACCATGTATTCACTAAACTCTTTGCGTAGTTTGGCAAGCTTTGGTGGTATGGCAAAGTTGCAATACGCCTGCCCTGGATTTCTATTAAAAAAGTCTTGATGTGCCTCTTCTGCTTTATAAAACTCAACGGCAGGATGTACTTCGGTAACGATATTTAAACCCATATCGCGTAGGTTGTTGATAGTACGATCGACGGTTGGTTTTTGGTCTGCGTCAGTGTAGAACACCACACTGCGGTACTGGCTACCGACGTCATTGCCTTGACGGTCCATTGTGGTGGGATCATGGGTCGCAAAGAAGACATCAAGGACGACCTCTAATGGCACAATAGACTCGTCAAACTCAACTTTGATGACCTCAACGTGGCCAGTAGTGCCACTGCAGACTGATTCGTAATTAGCAGAAACGGCATCGCCGCCCATATAACCTGAGACGACAGAGTGCACGCCTTTTAAGGATAAAAACACTGATTCGGTGCACCAAAAGCAGCCACCGCCTAATATAATGGTTTGCATA
>JARIEH010000233.1 GCA_029256865.1 Psychrobacter sp. | reverse complement strand
CATGCTCGAATGTCATACTATAAAGGACACCATCATGAAAGATATGCTGCAATCACCCACACGACGCCAACTGCTCTCGATGATCGGTAAAACAGCGGGAGCAACCGCGATGTATCAGGCAATGACCTCACTGGGATTTGCCTCAGAATCTACTTTTAAAGAGTCTATGGAGCTAGAAGGTGCCCCTCCTGGTGCCAGCATTGTGATCCTCGGTGCAGGTCTTGGCGGACTGACCGCTGCTTATGAGCTGCGCAAAGCAGGCTACGATGTCAAAGTACTTGAATATCAAAACCGGGGTGGTGGCCGTTGCTGGTCGCTGAGTGGGGGTGATAAATATACAGAGCTTGGGGGCTTAGAAGTCACTTGTGACTTTGAAAAAGGTAACTATCTCAATGGCGGTCCATGGCGTCTACCAAGCCATCATTATGCAGTGTTTCACTACTGCAAAAAGTTCGGCGTAGAGCTGCAACCCTTTATCCAAACCAACGACCGTGCTTACCTGCATCGTACAGACCATTTTAATGGCGTACCGCAGCGTTTAGGAGACATAAAAAACGACATACGAGGTCACGTATCAGAATTGCTATCAAAGTCTGTCAACGTAGGCGGTCTGGATCGCTCAGTCAATAGCGAAGATAAAGAAAAGCTACTCGAAGGGTTAAAAGGCTGGGGTGTGCTCGATAAAGACTATCGCTACCGTGCTAGTAACGAGACTACAAAACATCGTGGCTTTAGTGTGTTTCCAGGTGGTGGTTTGATGCCAAATGAGCAGCCGTCAAAACCTCTGCCAATGAGTGAGATTTTAAGCTCAGGCATGTGGGCAGACATTTATAGTGATCACACCACTTATGGCCATCAACCAACGATGTTTCAGCCAGTTGGCGGTATGGAAAAAATCGGTGCAGCATTCACGCGTGAGTGCGCTGATATGATTGAATTTAATGCCAAAGTAACCAAAATTCATCAAGATGATAGCGGCGTTACGGTGAATTATGTCGATAGTAATAATCCAGAGGGCGCAACCAAGACCGTACGTGCGGACTGGTGTATCTGTAATATTCCGCTGACAGTATTGACCCAAATTGACATTAATGTCTCAAAACCTATGAAGCAGGCGATGGCAGCAGTGCCTTACGACACTTCTTATAAAGTAGGGCTAGAGTTTAACCGTCGCTTTTGGGAAGAGGATGAATGGATTTATGGCGGTGTCACCTATACTGATATGCCGATCAAACAAATCTCCTACCCTTCTGGGAATATGTTTAAGGATGGTACAGGGGTCTTACTGGGTGCTTATGGTTTCGGCGCCACTTCTTATAAATTCAACACATTGACTCCGCAAGAGCGTATCAATGTTGCGCTCGCTTATGGTAAATACATCCATCCACAGTATCCTAAAGAGTTCCGCTCAGGGACATCAGTGGTATGGCATCGTATCCCTTGGACATTAGGCTGCTATGGGATTTGGAGTGAATCCAGTCGTAAACAGCATTACGATACGCTCTGCAGTATCGACAATCGTATCGTACTGACAGGGGAACACTGCTCACACATTCCTGCTTGGCTAGAGGGCGCTATTTTATCTGGTATAGATGCAGCTAATCGCTTACATAAGAAAGCTAAAACGCTTGGTTAACTTTTATCAGTTAACTCTATAGCATCTTATAACAATGCGGTTCAACTTATAACGATAAAAATTCAGAGGCAATCATGGACATTACAATCATGGAAAGCATGAAATCCAACGCATTTGCTATCATGTTGCTAAGCTTAGGCTGCAGTGCTGCATTATCAGGTTGTAGCCAACGTGCAGGTGACGTAGAGACAGTGGCAAGCAAAAAAGAGCAAGATGCAGCACAAGCTGTTGATTATCAGGAGAGTCGTAATACGGGCGCTTGGGGCGGTGTCTATATGACCCGCGAAGAGCTTAAAGCCCCTAAAGTCAACATCGTTGACGACAGCTCACTGCCCAGTATGGAAAACGATCCAGATATTGCAGAGTGGGAAGCTAAGTTTGAAGGTACCAATGCCTTTGTCACGACCGACGGCAAAAAGCTTTATCATGACTCATGCGCTGGCTGTCATATGCATGAAGGTGAAGGTGCATTTGGGGCAGGATATTATCCACCACTTGCCAACAACAGTAAGATGCAATCCAAATATTATACCATCGATATTTTGATCAATGGTTTTCGTGGTATGCCGTCATTTCATACCATGATGAATGATGAGCAGATGGCGGCTGTCACTCAATATGTGATGAATGAGCTCAATGATTTTAAAGAGACAGTCACTGCCGAAGATGTGGAGAAGTTAAGGCATGCTAACCCACCTGGTGCTGACCCAAGTGGGTAACTGTATTGGAATCAGCGTCATTTTATATTGGACTAATGCTAAAGATGCTAGCTGCCTCGAGACTTAGAAGTTTAGAGGTTTAGACACATTGTCTGGATTCAATCTCTATCCAGACAGTGACAGGACTTTTGAACTCTTAAAGTGGGTATTCAAGCGCAGGTCAGCACTATAAAAAAATAGACCTAGCTGTTTGATCATGCTGATTTAAATATTGGCTTTACTACTAACGAGTATGAATATTACTTACTACGATAACTCAGCGCTTCTGACACATGGGCGCTGGTAATATCGACACTATCAGCAAGATCGGCAATCGTCCGCGCCACTCGCAATACTCGATGGTAACCACGCGCTGATAGATTAAGGCGTTGCTGAGCCATTTGTAATAACTGCTGCTCACCTTCACCCAACTGTACGTATTTATCGAGTTCGCTAGGACTGAGCTCATTATTGACCTTTTTTTGTCGTGTCAATTGACGCTCATGCGCTCCTGCCACCCGAGTACGTACCTGCTCTGATGTCTCACCAGCCTGACTATTTTGCAAGTCTACAATGGGAAGCGCTGGAACCGTAATATGTAGGTCAATACGATCCAGTAGCGGTCCTGATAGCTTATCTTGATAGCGCTTAATTTGCTCGGGACGACAGCGACAACGTCCTGATCCGTCACCATCATAGCCGCAAGGGCAAGGATTCATCGCTGCGACCAATTGAAAATTCGCTGGAAAAGTCATCTGCGAGTTAGCACGGCTAATGGTAATTTGTTTGGCTTCTAACGGTTGGCGCAGTACCTCTAGTACTGCACGATCAAACTCTGGTAACTCATCAAGAAACAAAACACCTTTATTCGCAAGGGTAATCTCTCCAGGTTTTGGACGTGAGCCACCACCAACCAAAGCCACGGCTGATATGGTGTGATGTACTTGTCTAAATGGTCGCGTTCCATAATCATAATCACTGTCTGCCACTGAATAGGTACTGGCAACCTCTAACGCCTCCTCATCACTTAAATCAGGTAAAATAGTCGGTAGCCGCGATGCCATCAACGTCTTACCCGAACCAGGTGGCCCTGTAAATAATAGCGAATGACCACCAGCAGCAGCAATCTCTAAGGCGCGCCTAGCATGATGTTGACCTTTGACATCCACCAAGTCTACTTTATAACCCGTATGCTGCTGGATTGGACGAGGTATAACAACCTCCAAACACTCATAACTCCCGCTTGAGTCAGCCAATGACTGTAAATGGTCACAAACTGCTTTTAGACTTTGAGCGCCTAATACCTCGACTCCCTCGACACGACTGGCTTCCGCACCATTATCCAGCGGCACGATTAACTTTGCTGCTGGTGGTTGCTCATTATATTGTTGTTCATTGTTTTTCGAAACTTTCAAGCCGCATGCTTCCGCCTTTATCGCTCGAGCGACAGCCAAGCTTCCTGTCACTTGCCGCAGATTTCCATTAAGCGCAAGCTCGCCAATGAACTCAAATCCTGACAGTACTTCTGGCTCTAGCTGACCACTGGCTGCCAAAATGCCAATCGCAATAGGCAAATCTAGCCTTGCACCATCTTTTGGCAGGTCTGCCGGTGCCAAATTAATAGTGAGACGGCGATTAGGAAACTGAAAACCTGAATTCAGAATCGCCGAGCGTACTCTATCTTTACTCTCACGAACAGCAGCTTCGGGTAAGCCTACAATGGTAAGCGCTGGTAAGCCTTGTGACAGATGCACCTCAATAATCACCTTTGGCGCGTGCAGGCCGACGACCGAACGGGTATAGACTTGCGCAAACGACATGAGCGTTTCCTAGTAAGAGATTTATTGATAATAGAGCATTCATTAACAGTGCGCAAATATTGCTTCTTTTATCTATAATATCAAGTTAACTTAGAAAATATGTTTAATTGAAATAATAAAACAAATATTCTTCTCTGAAATCCTGATTAAATAACCCATATATGAATAATAAGGTAAAAACAAACCATATGATTGAGACATAAAGTCTTATTTGCTCGGCGTTCCAGTCTAGAGAAAACCACCCTACTACAAAAAAAGAGAGCCAACCTTCAATTCTTTTAGCTCCGCCCCAAAATACTATCCAAGAGTTGAGCAGACTGACTACCAAATAAAAAACCAACCAAACTATCAAAACTGTGTCTCCAATAAGGTTGATTTAACCACTTTATAAAAAAATTTCACAATCGCTCTAGTGCTATAAATAGGAAGATAAATACCGCCAAAACCTTGTTATTTACTATTAATAATAGAGCATTCATTAACAGGGCGCAAATATTACATTTGGTTATAGATAAACGTTATGACTTTAAACTATCCATAGTGTGTCATTAATTAAACCAACCATGAGTCTTGAAAGGTGAGATTAAGAAACCAATAAATAGTAAAGTAAAAGACAATCGATGCAAAAATAAAGCCTAGGACTTTTTATGAGCGACATTAATTATAAGCATTATCTTCAACAGCTTGGATTTACAGAGTTGGAGATTAATCAACCCATTACTCCTGATTTAGACACCTTAAAACGTTTACAGTTTGCACATTTGACTCAGTATGCTTTTCAAAGCTTGACCACCATTTTGGACAGACCAGTTGATTTAGAAGAAGAGGCAATCTATGACAAGTTAATTGTGCAACGTTTAGGCGGATATTGTTATGAGCTCAACGGCCTATTTTTATCTTTGCTACGCCATTTAGGTTATGAGGCGCGTATCATTACTGGCATTGTGATTATAAACAATCAACTCAAGCCGCGTAACGCTCGCACTCATATGGCTTTGATGGTGACTATTGGTGAACAAAACTATTTGGTTGATGTCGGTTTTGGTGGTCTGGTGCCCAGTGCTCCCTTACTGTTCACCTACAATCAAAAAAACCATGAAGCTGATACTCAAAACGATCATGACCAACGAGAGCCGCAGATACAAACTACACCGCATGGTCTCTATAGAATTATTAAAGATGACAGTTTTAACAATCAATCTGAGAACCCGATACTCCCTCATACCCAAGTAAATTATGAGCGCTATATTCTATGCTGCGAAGTTAAGTCAGAATGGCAGATGCTCTATGTTTTTGACCTATTACCACAAATCAAAATGGACATGGTGGTCGGTAGTTGGTATATCTCCACTTATCCCAAATCGCCTTTTAAAACCAGGCTTATGGCTTCAAGGTTTGATAAAGACGGTAGAAAACATACTTTGTTGAATAATAAATATCAATGTCATCAGCTGGGCAAAACCAGTCAAAGTACTATATTAAAAGACTTAGACGAACTATTGACACAGCTAAAGGATGTGTTTTGGATAGACGTCGCTGATAAACTCACCCTAAATGAGCAATCAAAACTCAAGCATTTTTTAGCAAACAATAAATAAATAGTCCGCTACAAAACCGACCAGCCACCACACTATAGGTAAGGATTTGCTATACTAAACACTATCTAATCAACCATCACCTACTACCAATGATGGTAGAGAGTTAAATGTTAATGCCAACAATAACAACTATTTAACTATTTTGTCTCATAACCGTTTAATAGCAATAAGATGGTAAAACCAGGAGTACCATATGACTGAATACTCAGAAAATCTGCTGAATGAGCAGCAACCCACCACCGTCCGTCCTGTTGTCGAGCCAAACAACCCTTATGCCAGTACTCGTGGCAGCATCACCAGTAAACAGCTACCCACATTCGATGAAGCGATTATCAATAAATATAACCGTTCAGGGCCACGCTATACCTCCTATCCCACAGCCTTGGAGTTCTCAGAGATATCCGATGGTCTAGAGACAAAAATCCTCCAAGATCGTGAAGCTCGTGCCCCGCTATCACTATATTTCCATATTCCATTTTGTCGTCATCTTTGCTACTACTGCGCCTGTAATAAAATTATTACCAAAAAAAATAGCGACTCAGGCGATTATCTGCAATATTTAATGGCTGAGATTAAACATAAGCGTCGCTTATTAGCTACGCCAGATGGCAGTAATAAACCATTGGTCAAGCAGCTACATTTAGGTGGTGGTACGCCGACGTTTTTGCGTGATGAAGAGATGGTACAACTGTGGGAGTTTTTGCAGACTCAGTTTGAGTTTTTACCTGAAGACGAAGGCGATTACTCTATCGAGATTGATCCACGCGAGCTGAGTGGTGAGACGTTAAAAGTATTACGCAATCTTGGCTTTAACCGTGTCAGTTTAGGCGTACAGGATTTAGATGAAACGGTGCAAATAGCGGTCAATCGTGTGCATTCAGCAGAGTTGATTGAAAACGTACTCAATGAAGCGCGTGACTTAGGTTTTCACTCTATCAATATTGACCTGATTTATGGCCTGCCGCATCAGACACCTGTGACTTTAGATAAAACGGTACGCCGCATCATCGAGATGTCGCCAGATCGCTTGTCAGTATTTAACTACGCACATCTACCAGAGCGCTTTAAAGCCCAACGCCAAATCAAAGATGAAGACCTGCCAGATCCAGCGGCTAAGCTCACTATGCTTGGCAATACCATCAATACGCTGACCGAAGCGGGCTATCAATATATCGGCATTGACCACTTTGCCAAGCCCGATGATGAACTGGCTGTCGCACAGCGCGAAGGCAAATTACACCGTAACTTCCAAGGGTACACCATCATGGGCGACTGTGATTTGCTAGGGTTTGGCGTCTCATCAATCAGTCAAATTGCCAATGCCAATACCCGCTATATCCTACAAAACGATACCGATCTACAAGCTTATCAAGCCAGTATCGACGCTGCACAAAGCAACCCTGCTGTCATGCCTGCGGTAAAAGTTATCAAAACCTCTATTAAAGATCGCTTGCGTGAATATGTGATCATGAATTTACTTTGTCACGATTATATCGACTTTAAAGATGTGAATCAAAAATTCGGTATTGATGCCATCACTTATTTTATTGATGAGATTCAACAGCTTGGTGCCATGCAAGAGGACAAACTCATCGATATGGACGCAGCTGGCATTC
>JARIEH010000230.1 GCA_029256865.1 Psychrobacter sp. | reverse complement strand
ATTTTAAGCTGCTCATAGACCGTGTCAGCACTTAACATTGAGCTATCAATCATTAACGCATCTTCTGCTGGCTTAGAGGGCGCTGTGGTACGGTTTTCATCACGATCATCACGCTCTTTAATCGTCGCTAAAATAGCGTCAAAATTCGCTGTTTGCCCTGCATTGATTAACTGAGTCACACGGCGCTCGGCACGCGCTTCCGCACTGGCAGTCAAAAAAACTTTGACATCCGCATCTGGGAAGACCACGGTACCCATATCGCGACCATCAGCCACTAATCCTGAACGGGCAGCCATATCTTGCTGTAGCTTTAACAATGCTTGCCGAACCTGCGGAAATACGGCTATTTGTGATGCATAGCCTCCAACCGTTTCGTTGCGGACTTGCTCGCCTACAGCATCCCCATTAACCACGATGTCTACACGCCCTGATTCGTTATTAGGTACAAATGAAATATCCAAGCTTTGGGTTAACTCTAATAAGGCCGTTTCATCAATCGGCTGACTGGTATCAGCGGTAATCAATCCAGACTCATAGGCTTTTAGGCCTACAATACGGTATAACGCACCTGAGTCCAGTAATTGATAGCCTAATGTCTGTGCCAAACGCCATGCTACCGTACCTTTACCTGCACCACTTGGGCCATCAATACAGATAACAGGGTAACGCAGTGATGGCGCTTGGCTGTTATTCTCACTATTAAATCGAGAGTTATCAGGTGTGCAAACAGTCATAGCGTTCACTTAATTATAGTTGCTTAAAATAGTAATAATTACTTAAGAAACAGTTGTTTAAAACGGGCGCTTGTATGGCAATATTTACTTATCCATCAACTACTTATAAAATAGCGAATCAGTCAGTTACCAAACAGGGCGACATTATAGCAAAAAAACATACCCATCACTAGCATCAAAGCTGATATGTTATGGATTGATTATAGTATTTTTATCGTTGCCTTTATTTTTCTTAGCCGCTTGCCGACGTTGATGAAAAAAACTTTTGAGTATGTGACTGCTATGCTCGCTACACAAGCCTTTATGTACTTGAATACTATGGTTATAAAATGGCTGTGCAGCCAAGTTCATTTGACTGCCAACCATGCCAGCTCTCGGCTCACTCGCGGCATAGATCAACCTGTCCACACGCGCATGAATCAATGCACCCACACACATGGTGCAAGGCTCCAAAGAGACATATAATGTCGTACCTAGAGGTAGACGATAATTCTTTAATTGCAGACAAGCATCTCTGAGGGCAATGATTTCTGCATGTGCCGTCGCATCATGACGACCTATCGGCTCATTAAACCCTTGCCCAATTATTTTTTGATCACATACCAATACCGCACCGACAGGTACTTCTCCATGCTCAGCGCCCCGCTGTGCTAATGCCAAAGCCCATTGCATCCATTTGGCATCTTCAACTGTCCAAAACTCATGCGCACTTAAATTTTCATTATTTAAATCAAAAATACCAAGCTTATAAGGCTGAAAATCAGGCTCTTTCATGATCATCGTCATTTACTGTGGCAACTGCCAGTCAATAGGCGTTTGACCATACTGCAGCAGATAATCGTTGGTTTTAGAAAACGGCTTGGTGCCAAAGAATCCACCGCGATTGGCGGCAAGTGGCGATGGATGCACTGCCGTTAAAATTAAATGTTTATTGGCATTGATATACTTACCTTTTTTCTGTGCTTTACTGCCCCACAAAATAAATACCGTATGCTCTGTTTGCTCATTCACCACATCAATCACTGCGTCAGTAAACTGCTCCCAGCCTTTATTTTGATGACTGTTTGGCTCACCTTCTTTGACAGTCAATGAGCTATTTAAAAGTAATACGCCTTGCTGGGCCCAGTAAGTCAGGTCACCGTGTTTTGAAGGCTCGATGCCAATGTCACTCGCCATCTCTTTGAGTAAGTTATTGAGTGAGGGAGGCTTTGGAATGGCTTTGGGCACTGAAAACGATAAACCCATTGCTTGCCCTGGTCCATGATACGGATCTTGGCCTAAGATAACGACCTTAACCTGGGAGAGAGGCGTTAGATTTAACGCATTAAACATTAGATGAGCAGGTGGGTAAATACTCTCATTTGATTGATACACTTCTTTTAAGAACGCGCGCAAACCATCCATATTATCAGAAGTCAGCTCATCTGCTAACGCAGCTTTCCAGTCCTCTGGCAAACGTACATTGTCTAATATAGCTTGCCTTTGTGCTGCTGTCTTCGTTGTTTTTTGCTCCGTTTGCTCGTCGAATAATTCCATAGATATTTGCCTATTTTAGTTTTTGTAAAAATAATAAGTACGCTTTGATTTTATAAAATTTATGATTGTGCTCATGGTAACAAAAAATTTAAACCTTATAACGTAATAGTTTTTATTTTTAACAACCGTTAAATGACTGCCATAAAAAAACGGCTACCACAATAAGTGATAACCGTTTCCATCTAAATGAAACACAGTAATTAGCTCGCCAGTGATTCAGAGTCTGGGCGTGGCTCATGGGTTTCAACGACTGTCAGTATGATTCGACTGTCTGCTGAGCCTTTATCACTGGTCTGCGTAGATGTGGACTTATCAAGTGAAACGTGGTCAGAAGCACCGTCACCTTGCTCTGGCTCTAAAGTGATGTGTACTACACCCCCATTGACCAGATCACCAAACAAGATCATATTTGCCAATGGTTTTTTGATCTCATCCTGAATCAGGCGCTGCATTGGACGCGCACCCATTAGACGATCATAACCTTTCTCAGCGAGATAACTACGTACCTCATCATCAATCTCTAAAGTAACTTGTTTGTCATCAAGCTGAGCTTGCAACTCTACTAAGAACTTATCAACGACTGATACCACCACTGTCGTATCTAGTGGGTTGAATTGAATAATCGCATCTAAGCGGTTACGGAACTCAGGGGTAAATACCCTTTTGAGTGCTTCCGTATTGTCACGACTATGATCTTGTTGGGTAAAGCCCATAGACGAGCGACTGATGCTATCCGCACCCACGTTAGTGGTCATAATAACGATAACTTGCTTAAAGCTAGCCACACGGCCATTGTTATCAGTCAGTGTGCCATGATCCATTACTTGCAATAGTAAGTTGAAAACATCAGGATGCGCTTTTTCAATTTCATCAAACAACACTACACAGTGTGGATGCTGATTGATTTTTTCAGTCAGCAGACCACCTTGATCATAACCAACGTAACCTGGCGGTGCACCAATGAGACGTGAAGCAGTATGTGCTTCCATGTATTCTGACATATCAAAGCGTACCAGCTCCACGCCTAATAAGTTTGCAAGCTGACGAGATACTTCAGTTTTACCAACACCCGTCGGTCCGGCAAACATAAACGAACCAATAGGCTTCTCTGGCGCTTTTAGGCCTGCGCGCGATAGCTTGATCGCATCTGCCAGCGTTGCAATCGCTTCATCCTGACCGAATACCAAGTGCTTAAGGTCACGATCCAGGTGTTCAAGAATACTCTTATCATCTGTTGAGACTGACTTGGGCGGAATACGTGCAAGCTTAGCCACGATAGCCTCAATATCGGCCACATCAATTTTTATCACTGGCTTTTTGCTGTTGGCTGTTTGCAAGTCATCAACGTCCTTTGACTGATCAGTTGCTTTGGCAGCGGCCGCTTGATCCTGCATCTCACTATCAATACCAGTATCCGCATCAATATAGTCTTGCTCATCCATACTTTGCTCTAAATCAGCAATGAAGGTATCTTCTGCATCAATGTCATTGGCATCAGGAATGACTCCTAAACGCTTATATGCACCCGCTTCATCAATCACATCAATCGCCTTATCTGGTAAAAAGCGCTCATGAATATGCTTAGATGATAACTGTACCGCAGAAACTAAGGCCTCGTCAGTGTATTCGACATTATGAAACTCTTCATAACGAGGCTTGAGACCACGTAAAATCTCGATGCTGTCTGCGACACTTGGCTCTTTCACATCGATCTTTTGGAAACGACGGGACAGTGCATGGTCTTTTTCAAATACTTGGCGATATTCAGTAAAGGTCGTTGAACCTATGCAACGTAACTCACCATTGGCAAGTGCAGGCTTAATTAGGTTTGAGACATCCATATTGCTACTCATTGATGAGCCTGCGCCAATAATCATATGAATTTCATCAATAAATAAAATCGCATTAGGTTTTTTCTTTAACGCATCAAGCAGTGACTTCATACGCTTTTCAAAGTCGCCACGATACTTAGTACCTGCAATCAGCGATCCAATATCCAAGCTGTAAATCACACAGCCATTGAGCGGTTTCGGGGCTTTATTATTAATAATCAGCCACGCTAACCCTTCAGCGATAGAGGTTTTACCCACTCCTGGTTCACCCACCAATAAAGGGTTGTTTTTGCGACGACGACAGAGTACTTGTGCCGTACGCTCAATTTCAGGGCCGCGACCGATCAATGGATCTGTTTTGCCTTCGGCAGCACGCTGGTTCAAGTTACTGGCAAACTCTACCAAGGGGTCTTTACTGGTTTTTTCTGAGACACTACGGCGCTCACCCGTCATAGAGGCACGTGGTTCAGATGGCTCATCTTTATCTTGGCCGTGTGACAAATACTGTGTCAGCTCCAGACGGCTAATGCCTTGCTTTTTGAGCAAATATACGGCATAAGTATCATGCTCTGAGAACATAGATACTAAAATATCCGAACCTTCAACCAGACGCCCACCGCCTATGGACTGCACATGGAAAATAGCCCGTTGCAGGATACGATCGAAGCTTTGAGTAGGCTGTGGCGACTGCTCCATATCTACGTCTATCGTTGGCGTATGCTTACTAATGTAAGCTTCAAGCTCTGTACGTAGAGTTGAGACATTTGCATTACAGGCCGTCAAAGTATTGGCGGCGTGCGTGTTTTCTAAGAGCGCTAGCAATAGGTGCTCAACAGTGAGGTACTCATGTGATTTTTGGCGCGCAAGCGTCATTGCTAAACGCAAAGAGACTTCAAGATGACGACTTAACATAAGGGATTCCTACGGTTATACATATTTTTATAATTCAATAGCTTATAGACTAAATCAGGGCGATAGATAGATTGTTCAAGGTCAAAAAGACAGTTTTTGACAGACGACCGCTACTTTTAATGAATAGTAGCCACGCAACAATACACTCACTATCTACACTTCAATAAACTAAGCTCACTACCACGTTCTATGACAGTATGTATTCATATCAACATGATAGGCGGCTATAGTCAATCTATTAAAACGTACTAAAATGTATCAATACATACAAACAGGAAAAATTAGAGGTTGATAGTCATCTTTCACAGTTTCGTATCGCATTGAATTGGTCATTTCAAGGACAGTTGTATTGCTAGCAGTAATGCGCTAATTTCACAGAAAAATCTTATCAAACAGCAAAGTTAGCGTTGAGATGTAGATTAAAAATGAGGAGTAAAAGGAATACTTAACGATAAGCAATCTAGTAACGACCTATAATACTAATATGAGGATGTTTTAGAAAAAAATCAAGTATAAACAATCACATAGGGAAGATCATACTTTACTTATTTTAAGCAATGCGATGAGAGGATAGGATAGATTTTAGAACAGTAAAGCCTTTGATTTTACTCACCTTGATGAGGTTCTATTTGAGTCAATAATGGATAACCTTCACGATGAGCCAGACTGTTTACTTTTTTGGCTTTGGTTTCCGCGATATCTTTAGGGTAAATACCAGCGATCCCTTTACTGCTATTATGAATGGTCAACATAATCTCAACCGCTGTGTCGATATTATGACGAAACTCTGACTGCAGAATATATACCACAAATTCCATAGGCGTATAGTTATCATTATACATAACTACCGCATACATAGGCGGCTTCGCTATCTCGGGCTCTGCCACCAACACGTCGGCTTGCGGACTTGTATCGGTATCCCGGTCTTGGGCGCGATGATGTATTGGCAAACTTGCTGGCATACTTGGAAAGTGCCAATCAGAAACCGTAGGTTCAGCATGCATTAATTTTTGCTTCATGGTCATAGTTACAATAATTTTAAAAGATAAACGGTGATATAAAATATAAGATAAGTCGTCAGATTGATACCACAGTACTTATAGTCTAATCGCACTTATGGCTCAATCGGACTTTGATCAACTTCTGGTAAATCTAAAAGTGACAATGGCATACTATCTACCATGTCGCCCAGTTTCCAATCATAGAGCTGCTCAACCTTCTGATCGTCCGCTTCTAGGTTTAGCTTGACCTGAAGTGGCTTGAAACCAGTGGGCATTACAAAGCGCCCTCGGATGCGTACAATGCCGTCAATGACGTAGCGCGCAGGATCCAGTGGCACTTCTACGAAGCTCTCTTTATTTTGCAGGGTCAAATTCACTTTTAGATGCTTAGCTGTTCCATCTTTACTCAGCATTCCTACGTCAAAACCATACTCAAAAGCGTTTTCAGGTAAAGGTTCAATTTTAGCACCAAGTATTTGCAGCTCCATGCCCCCTTGCTCTGCAATAACCTTTGCATATAGCTCATTGAGCTGCGTAACCTGCTGGCTGTCAACTTTCAGTACTTGCTGATTTTGGCGCAGCTCATCTAAGTTTGCCAAGCTAATCGCCAATTCTTGCTTGGCAGTTTCTACTTGATTGGTCAAAACTTTATTGCCAACTCGTAAATCTTTAAGCTCATTAGTGGCTTGCTCATTATTGATGGCTGCTTGCTTAGTTTCTGTTTGTAATGCGTAATAACCCCGTTGATAGCCAAGTTTGTGCCCTAAGGTAATAGCCACTATCGCTGTCACTAGCACAGCTACCGCAAACAAAGCGAGTAATAATGTCGACGCACCTTGCTGCTTATGGTAGATAATTCGACTGTTTTTTAAATGGCTTTTTATGTGATAGGTCCTATCAATTGTTGACTCCATCATATGCTTAGATTCAACATCAGAGCACACAGATGTAAAAGCGTGGCATGATAAACATGCTGGCTGCGAGCGCAAGCGAGGAGCAGTTTTAACACGCATTTAGACAATATCTCTTAACAGTAAAGGCAAAATATTATAACGGAATTTAAAGTCAATACCTAGCACGGGGCTGTAAGCAGAATGACTTAATAGTAAAGGTTCTGTAATAACAATATCTTTAATAACACTGTATGTAACGACTATAATAACTGGTCAAGCAGTAATATATTGAGAGTAAGCACTAAACCCTAAGGAACAATCGGCGTAGCATTTAACCCAAGCGTCTCATCAAGACCAAACATCACATTCATGTTTTGTACCGCCTGGCCCGCCGCTCCTTTTACCAAGTTATCCTGTACCACCATGACTGTCAACTCACCACGTGCATTATCCTGATGCACGGCAATAAGTAAACGATTGC
The DNA here is from genome assembly GCA_029256865.1 of Psychrobacter sp. Next base: position 3,135 of record JARIEH010000230.1, on the reverse strand, counting down.
TGGCTCGCACACTGCGTGTATCAGGGTAGATACCTTGCGGTAGCACATCAATAAAAGCTTCTCCCGCATAGCTGGCTTCAAATTCATGCTGCCAATCAATAGCACTACCTTTTTCAGTAAGCGCCATATGAATAGAGCTAAACATCCCACGAATCATGGGTACTAAGTGCGGTAAGAAACGAATTTTTTGGTCAAACTGGCTATTTAATAGCTGTTCAACACCTTGTTCTATTTCAGGTAAATGACGATGGCCTTTAACACCATAAGCTTTAAAGTTGTCAGTCGTCTCGGCATAGTTGAGTGCCAAGCTTGCTTGCCGACCAGCGCCTGATACCCCTGACTTGGCATCAATCACGATACGCGACTCAATCAAGCGTGTTGCTTGCTTATTCTGCCTCTCAATGATTGGCTTCAGCCCGAGTATGGCTGTGGTTGGATAGCAGCCAGGGTTGCCAACGACTAAGGCATTGGCAAGTTGGTCGCGATTAAGTTCAGTTAAACCATATACCGCTGTCTTCAGCAGCTCTGGGCAAGCATGGGGCTGCTGATACCACTCTTCAAAGTCCGTTAATGACTGCAAGCGAAAATCAGCAGCCAAATCAACCACCTTAACACCCGCTTGCGTTAAAGCTTCAGCTTGCTTCATAGCAACCCCATGCGGTGTGGCAAAAAATACCACGTCACACTTTTGTAGAGCTGATAGTGTCTCATCACCCAGATCACTAAAAACGATATCTGAGATACCGCGTAAACTTGGAAATATCTCATCAGCACGAGTGCCTGCTTCACTTCGCGACGTCAATAAATCGATGGACACCTTAGGATGAGCGGATAACAGACGGATGAGTTCAATACCCGTATAGCCCGTTCCGCCGACAATAGCTGCTGAAATCATAAGATGTCCTTTTACTGATGAGTCATTAAATATAACATTAACGTTGAGTGATTTTGCCGTGTCTTCAAACCTTGAATGGACAATCCTTAAATTTGGTAGTCATGCACCGCATCGATAAAGACTTTTGCGCGATCAGGATTGACCCACTGAGTAATACCATGACCCAAGTTTGCTACATAGCCAGTCTTTTGACCGTCAGCATAAGCGCCGTCAAGCATCAGCTTGACTTCTGAGCGAATGGTTTCTGGTGAGCCATAAAGTGTGGCTGGATCTAAGTTTCCTTGGATGGCTTTATTACGTTGTATCTTTTTATGCTGCTTGGTTAGGCGACGCTGACTTTCCGTCAAAACTTGACGCGCACGATCTAGCGGCATGGTCCAATCCAGACCCAAAGCATCCGCCTCACTGTCTGCTTGAATATCAAGCCATAAACCACCACCTTTGGTGAATAAAACCACTGGTATTTCTGGGTGACGTACCTTCAGCTCCGCAACGATACGTTTATTATAAGCATGCGAAAAGTCGATAAACTGACGGTGTGCTAATGCCCCACCCCAGCTATCAAATATCTGCAGTATTTGAGCACCAGCAAGCACTTGCGCATCTAAATAATCAATCACAGCAACGGTCAGTTTGTCTAACAGCTGATGCAAAAACTCAGGATTGCTATATAAAAAACCCTTTGTATAGCGATAATCTTTTGAGCTACCACCTTCAATCATATAAGTCGCCAGTGTCCACGGACTACCAGAGAAACCAAATAACGGCACTTGACCGTTCAAAGCTTTACGGATGCTGGTCACCGCACGCATGACGTAATCAAGAGAGTCATTAACATCAAGTATTGGCAGCCTATCAAGATCTGCCTGCTCACGGATAGGATACTTAAACTTAGGCCCTTCACCGGTCTCAAAGTATAAACCCAATCCCATCGCATCAGGGATGGTCAAAATATCACTAAACAGGATAGCAGCGTCCAAATCCATACGACGTAAGGGTTGTAACGTCACCTCAGTAGCACGCGCCGTGTCTTTACACAAACTCATGAAGTCGCCCGCTTCTGCACGCGTGGCTTTATATTCTGGTAAATAACGTCCAGCTTGGCGCATCATCCACACTGGCGTGGTATCTATCGGCTCAAAACGCAGCGCACGCAACAGTCTATCGTTTTTTAAAGGGGCAAAATTATGCTGAATTGGGGTGGTGTTATCTGAAGCGCTCATACACAAATCTCCAAAATACTACAATGTTCATTGCTGTCATTGTTAAAAATAAGGATGAATAAAAAAGGAATTGAAATGGGTCAAAATATAATTAAACGCTATAGCATTAAAGCTTATAGATAATCAGTGCCACAAAAAAAATCTGTTATGACAGTGATATTGAAACAAGTTGATCGTGCGTATAAAAACTGAATCAGTGCGAGCTTATAAACTACTTCTATGTACCCAATCTGCATCTAGGTCAGAGAAAGTTTATTACATAGACAATGCTAAGTTATCACGGTGTACCATGACCACTCGCTCTTCGTTACCGCCAAGAATCCTATCAAACTGTGCGGTACGCTCGCGAGCTACGCGGCGTGCATCATAGGAGGAAAAGTTCACTTGACCGATAGCTAAACGCTCGCCAGTATCTTGATGGACGATCTCTACCACGTCGCCTTCATCGAAGTCACCGCGCACCTCTACTACGCCAACTGGCAATAAACTCTTATTCAGCTCAGTCAACGCTTTGGCAGCCCCAGCATCAACTATCAGCGTACCAGACATGCGCAAATGCGCCGCTATCCACTGTTTGCGGGCAATGATTTTGTCCTGCTCATTCGTGGTTAATAAGGTACCTACCGCCTCACCAGACACCACACGAGTAATAACATCGTCAATGGCACCACTGACAATGACCGTTGGACATCCACCCATGGCAGCTAGGCGACCTGCACGGATTTTGGTCAACATACCACCGCGGCCTAATTTACCTCCATCACCAGCAATATCAAACAAATAGTCTGCCATCGCTCGTTCTTGGCGAATCATTTTTGCATCAGGGTTATCACGTGGATTATCAGTAAAAACACCCTCTTGATCGGTCAAAATAATATATAAATCGGCATGAACCATGGCTGCTGCCATTGCACCTAACGTATCATTATCACCAAACTTAATTTCATCAATCGTAATCGTATCGTTTTCATTAATAACTGGCAGCACACGCCATTCTAATAACTGTGTCAATGCGCT
>JARIEH010000186.1 GCA_029256865.1 Psychrobacter sp. | reverse complement strand
AAATGCCTCGTTTGCAAGCAACTCAAAATCAGTACCTTTATACGGATCAGCGTCAAAGTCTATCTGTTTGATGGGAACTTTTAGGTTACGTGTGACATCACGAAACTCAATATTGCTGACTTTGATGATTTTAGCCGATGGCATATTGATATAGACAGGCTGACCAATCGGGTTGGTTCGCAAATCGCGCGCCCCTCTAAAGGGATCTGGGCTTTCGTTATATAGCGCCGTTACTGTATCCTTAACGCCCTGACAGGGGTAAGTAAAAATACCTTTAATCGTATTGTGCTTGATTGAAGAGGTCGCTGCAGCATGATTGACCAATACAAACCCTTTGGCATAATTATACTTTAATTTGTCATAAGGTTGATACGCAACCATACCTGAGCTCGTTAAGCTCGCACTTGGCATCATTAGTGAACGTAAATGATAAGGCGCTGCCAGTAATGATTTAGTCAGTGAAAGTGCAGCAAGCTCTGGCGTTAAAAAATTATCTGCAGAGCTAAAGTACGCCATTTGAGCGATGTTTTCAGTCACGCTGTGATTTACGTTGGCATAGTTTGCATTCAGCAAGCGACTATCAAAGCTCATACCACCAAAATAAGGATTTTTGCTACCCGTCACATCGGAGATATCACTGATTTCGTTTTCAGTATGGGCATCAAAAGTAGTTGGTGTGGTATTGGCAAATATGTGCTTGATGTAGTTAGCATGTTTGATTGCGATATCGCCAAGCGCGGGATCATTAGATAAACCACCAAGGCCACAGCTTGTTCGCGCAAGACTAATCGTATTACTTGCCACCAATGCTGCTGATGCATCATTGCTAGCGATTACCTTGTCACCTTCCGTTTGCGTATTAGGCTCTGAAGGTTTTAAGATAGAAGGCTTGGATTTGTTATCATTATTGCTGCTCGTGCTATCATCGCCGCCACAGGCTGTCAAAAATAGCACTGCAAAAACAGCAATGACAAGACTTCTCTCTGAGGTATTAAAGGTCATCATTTATCCTAATATAACTGTATGAGTATGTGGGCGACCATAATTAGAATGAGCAATAATTATGTCAATTTAGGATATAAACGCCGTTTATAACCACCAATAAATCGTCTGTAGCAACGTTTTGACATCATATCATATGATGGGTGAGGATTACTTTAAGAGACATCATAAGCGGTATGATTTAGAATTAACTTGGTTAATTTAACAGTCTTGATTAGGCGATACTAATTATGATGTCATGTGAGTGGTTAACTCTTTCGATTATATATTTTCGAGCGCTCGCCTCACTGGTGCAAAGCTACGTCTATGCTCTGACAATACCCCATAACTCTCAATCGCCTGCATATGAGCGCGAGTTGGATAGCCTTTATGCTTAGCAATGCCGTATTGCGGGTGCTGAGCATCCAAATCATACATGGTCTGATCGCGACTGACTTTGGCCAAGATACTCGCCGCTGCGATACTGGTATGACGCGCATCGCCTTTTACCCATGCTTGGCAGTCAATAGCTGATTGCATTATTTTTGATGCCGCCAGTCTTTTATAATCAAGCTCAGGGCGACGATTGCCATCGAATAGTACTTGCGCTGGTATCGGACAAGAGACAGCACTTGTAGCACGCGGAACATGCTCTGCGACCACGACTAATAGCTCTTCTGTACACAGTCGCATACCGAGCAGGGTTGCTTGGAGGATATTGACCTGATCAATCACCGCCGCTGGAATTTCAGCCACGACATATCCAACAGCGTGTTGCTGCACCAACGGATAGAGTATGTCGCGTTTTTTTTCGCTGAGCTGCTTAGAGTCGGTTAGCATCGATAGTGGTGTACCTTTTAATGGCTGCATCTCAATTAGACCTGACCACGTCGTTGGCAATATCGCAGCAGCAACATGAACGCTTCCGAGTAAAGGCCCGCGACCTGCTTCATCAACGCCTATCTGTAATGGTTGGCGTTCTACGTCTAAGCTTAATTTGGATAGCGCCTGTATCAACTCATGACTAACACCCAGCTGGCCTGTTAGATGAATCGGAGCCACCAAGCTAATATATTGACCTTTAACATCGATCTGATTGACATAACGATCAATAATTTTAATCTCTTTAATACTGCCCTCTTTATAATGACCAACGTCAGCATCGTTACAACTTTCGATAGCGGTTTCTAGATAATGCTCATTATTCATATCGTTAGACTTTTTATAAAAGTTTCAATTAGGCTATTAGGTATTTTTTATTAGCGCACTCTCTCAAGTAATTCAATGAGTCATCGTTAAGACTTTCTTTGAGCGAACCACTCTGCAACCACACTGTTGGCAGGGCCATGATTGCTTTGTTGCTGTAGCTCTTGCTTGGTGGTCACCAGATCTTGCATTTGCTCAGCATAGGCACGGGGTTGTAACAACCGCATCACGGTACGACAGATATTATCGCCACTTGCCTGCTCTTGGATCAGTTCAGGTACAATCGCACTGCCAGCTAAAATATTAGGCAACGCCACATAAGGGACTTTTACCAAACGCTTAGCGACCTGATAAGTCAGCTGATTTAACTGATAGATGACCACCATCGGACGCTCAAGTAACATCGCCTCAAACGTCGCGGTACCCGATGCCAACATAATAATGTCAGAAGATGCCATCGCTTGTTGGCTAAAGTTTGGTTGGCTCTCATCATAGACGACGACAATGGCGCTACGCAGTTGTTCTGAGCGCTGATCAATGACGTCTTGGACGATATATTGATGGTTTTGATCAACGGTTGGAATGATAAAACACAGCTTAGGATCGAGCAATAGCAGCCTTTGGATACCATCTAGCATCAGGGGCAAGATTGCGTTAATTTCCCCGCGGCGTGACCCTGGCATGACACAAATAAGCTGACTGACGTCATCAAAACGCTCAATGAAAAACTGCTGCAAACCATCGTTATGCCAAACCAACTCACTGCGCAGCTGGTTGGTCGGCGTATCCACCAATCTTTGATTGATCGTACGTATCAAGGGGTGTCCGACGCAGATCGCGGGGTGATTGTGCCGCTCATAAACCGTCAGCTCAAACGGAAACAAACACAGCACCAGATTGGTCGCCGCCTTGATACCGTGGATACGTGATTCACGCCATGCCCAAATCGATGGGCTAACATACTGCACACAGAACACACCCTTTGGTTTCAACTTTTTGGCGACACGCAGGTTAAAGTCAGGAGCATCTATACCAATGAACCAATCGATATGAGCGGCTTTAAAGGCTTCTAGCAACTCGCGACGCGCCTTAAATAAGTCAGGTAACTGTGACATTACTTCTACCAGACCCATCACCGCTAAGCGTGATAAGGGAAATATACTGTGCAGCCCTTGTGCCTGCATTTTCGCACCGCCCACACCGACCCAAACGATATCATCACGTAAGTTATTCATCTGCTGCATAAAGTCTGCGCCCAAACTATCACCAGACACCTCACCTGCAACGATACCTATGACCAGTGGCCTTTTTGACCCCTCATTCTTATACTGGCCATCAGTATCAGTTATCACAGATGAGGTAGACACGAGGGGCGTAATAGAATCAGTCATAACACACTCTCAATATGGGTAGGACATAATAAATCACATAATGGTACAGCAGACAAATACTATAGCGGTACAAACATTAAGAGTTATAAGATTAAATAAAAACTCACTATGCCTCTCAATAACTGTATCCCTTTGTTTAGCAGTGTCTATTTAAAGGGCTGTTTATTTTATTATGAATATTCAATACGCCCTAGTTTATAGTCTCACATGTCTAAGGCGATATGCTTGATCCTATAATTTTAGGTGTTTTATGAAAAACACTTAACACAATCATACGTGACGCCGGTCATAATAGCCAAGCCACGCAGGGTCGAAATTACTGCGTAGGCTCAAATGCGGGCAAGTATAACAAAGTTTTGGTTTCAACATTCCAGTTATCAGTCAATAATCTTACCGACTGCCCTTGTCAACTCGTTGTTTTCACAGCATAATGAATATCCCTATAAATTAGCTAGACGACGTATAATTATGACAATACCAGTTACTCACAACGCAGATATTGATGACGTGAATATTGAACAATTCATCCCCTTGATTACCCCAGCTGCCCTAAAAACTGAGCTGCCACTGACAGACAAAGCCTATCATACTGTCTTGAACGGTCGCCGCACCATCCAAAATATCTTAGATGGTAAAGATAAGCGTCTGTTTGTGGTCATCGGTCCTTGCTCTATTCACGATATCAAAGCCGCACACGAATATGCTGACCGCTTGGCCGTATTGGCAAAAGAGATCGAGGACAGCGTCTTTGTCGTGATGCGCGTCTATTTTGAAAAGCCGCGCACCACGGTTGGTTGGAAAGGCATGATCAACGATCCTGACATGAACGACAGCTTTGATATCGAAAAGGGCCTACGTACTGCTCGTAAACTCTTAATCGACCTAAATGAAAAAGGCCTGCCTTGCGCCACTGAAGCGCTTGATCCCAATACGCCGCAGTACATGCAAGATCTAATCAGTTGGTCAGCGATTGGCGCCCGTACTACTGAGAGCCAGACACACCGTGAAATGAGCTCAGGCTTATCATGTCCAGTCGGCTTCAAAAACGGTACAGACGGCGGCATGACCGTCGCAGTCAACGCCATGCAAGCGGTAAAAGCGGGTCATAGCTTCTTAGGTCTATCAGCAGACGGTCAAGTTTCTATCATCAAATCCAAAGGCAACCCTTACGCGCACGTGGTACTTCGTGGTGGTAACGGCAAGCCTAACTATGATGAAAC
>JARIEH010000096.1 GCA_029256865.1 Psychrobacter sp. | reverse complement strand
TAAACGTTGCTGGTTATAAGGCTGAGCGTAGTGGGCAAGATATGGCTAGAGTTTTACAGCAAGTAGCAGAGGGGAAATTAAATTTACAGATTCAGCAGGTTTATCCGTTGTCAGAAGTCATTGCTGCGCATACTGAGTTACAAAAAGGCAATGCTTTTGGCAAGATTGTGTTGAAAGTGAGCTAAACTAAATTTGATTAAACCGATAGCATACAACGAAATGTCAGACTGATACGACCGTCATTGACCTTTTTAGTCTTGGTAATGGTGTGTTTCCAAAATTTTTGCGTATCGCCGTGCATGACAATAAGCTGACCAGACTCAAGATGAAGCTCGACTTTATCTTGAGTTTTTTTGTGTTTGAGGACAAATTTACGCGTAGCGCCCAAATATAGCGAGGCAATAATCGGTCGAGAACCGAGCTCCTTTTCATCGTCTGCATGATAGCCCATACCCTCGTTTCCTGATTGATAATAATTCAGCAAGCATGAGTTAAACTCAGCCATGACTCCTATCTTCGAAAGATGCTTTTCAATACAGTGTTTCACATGAAACACTACATCTGACCATGGAATGCTTTGGCGAGCATGACCAGAATAATGATAACTGATGCCTTCATCACCCATCCAAACTGTCCGACGATTAGTGACATGAGTCTTACCAAACACCGTCACGATATCAGGCTGCCACGGTAATTCGGCTAATAAAGTTTCATAGAGAGCATGAGAATGCTCAATAATCACACCTAAGTCATTTACCCGACCATCGTATGGTAGTAGGTTGTCTGTAGGCGTGTGAGCAAAGAGGTCAGTCATGACTTGGCTTATTTGCCACTCTGATGGTGCTCATGAATAATTTGAGCGCATAACTCAGGCGCTTCCATGGGTAATAAGTGTCCGTAATCAGACAAGGTAATAATATGCTTGTCAGGCACCACGCCTTGCCAGCTTTTGCGCACCTTATCGCTATTAAACACGGAAGGCTTCGCCAGTATTAGCGTGTAGGGTACGTTATTTTTGTTCAGCTTTTTTAGGGCGCTAGTGATATAAGGTGTGCCAAAATAACTGGCCAATTCTTGCTTGGGTTTAAATAGTAAAGTGTAGCTACCGTCATCTGTTTTG
>JARIEH010000313.1 GCA_029256865.1 Psychrobacter sp. | reverse complement strand
CAGTTGGCGCTCGCCGCCTGAGAGATGGTTGGCATCTTGCTGCAAGAAGTCAGCTTTCCGCTCTAGCTGCGCAAGCTGATTTATGTGCCATTCCATATCAAAATGACTGTGCTGGTAGGCTTGTAAGCGATAAGGCATTGTCAGATTATCGAGGACGCTGCCCTCTAGTAGTTGTGGATGTTGGGCTAATAGAGCGACTTGCGCGCGCCACTGTGTAGGCGAGGTGTTATGGATGCTATGACGATCTTTGCCAAATTGCTCATTATTAATCTGCCCATTGCTAGGTTGTAACCAGACCTCACCTGCGCTCATAGGGGATAATCCCGCTAATACTCGCAATAATACTGATTTGCCACTGCCAGAAGGACCAGTCAACACAGTCACTTGGCCAGCTGTTAATTGCCCATGCGCGCCCGCTATCAGAGTACGCTGATGTGCAGACAATGACTTATCAGCTTTGGTTTCACCTTTTATTCTTGTCAGCCATTTCTTATATGGTGCGAGCATACTAGTGACCACAGCAGTGCCGTCTTCCTCAGATGCTGCTAGAGTAGTGCGTTTGCTATAAACCCAAATATCTTCGAAGATGAGCATCGCTGCGCTAGTATCACAATGATCGTTCATCGATTGATATCACTGCTCATCGGCGTGATGCGCAATAGCTTTCTGGATGGTATTATAGAGCTTTTCTGGCACGCGTATGGGCCGCATAGGTGTGGCATTATCTACTGTAGTCATGGTGCTTGATGCATTGCTTGACTGTGGCGGCTCAGGCTTGATTTGGTTCTGTACGCAAGCGATGACGATTTTGGCACTGCTTAATAATGTACTGAATGTACTGGTAGATGAGCGCTGCTTTTCGTCTGCATCTGCTGGCAGACGTCGATGAATGCTCTGATAAAATATGATGCTGGCAGGTTTTAACTCAACACTATCGATACGCACATTAATGACTTCATCTAACAGAATGGCTCTTTTGTACTGTAGCTGTGCCTGACTGACGACAAAATGCTGCACTTTACCCTCGTCAGAATGCATAAAATAACCGTTTAAGTTAAGCTTGGTAAACCAGTCACGACGACAGTTTTCAAAAAACACCAAGTGATTGGCATGGTAAACTATGCCACCCGCATCCGTATGATTGATATAAATATGATAGTCAGTAGAAAACAGCGGTGTGGCTGTGTGTTTTGCAGCGGTTGTCGTCATAGTTTGGCTCATGTAGTTTGTTGGAAAGGGTTTTGGTAAAAGACCTTCAGCGTTTATCGGTAAATAGAAGACAAGGGTGAATAACAGTAAAGCCTTTAATACAAGATTTTTGATACTCATGCATTTTATAAAGCTGCTTATCAATAAAGTATTCTATAAGATAGGTTTTTGTACTGTAGCTGAAGATAACAGACCACGCAACAGCTAGGTCGGCTTAGGTCTGTTATCATAGTGCTGCCACATTAGTACAGCGCTTGAGATTGTTAGATTTAAGCT
>JARIEH010000322.1 GCA_029256865.1 Psychrobacter sp. | reverse complement strand
AATAAAAATATCCAGCTGAATGTTGTCTGCGCTGATGCTACGACATGGCAAGCATCGGAGCAAAAACCAGATTCAGAGCGAGCAGTTTTTGATGCCATTTTATTAGACTCACCGTGTACTGCTACTGGCGTGATTCGTCGCCATCCTGATATTAGCTTGTTACGTAACGAAGAAGACGTCGAGCAAACGGCACTACTGCAAGCTCAAATCTTAGATAATTTGTGGCCACAACTAAAAGTCGGTGGTTATTTGCTGTATGTGACCTGCTCTATTTTGAAGCAAGAAAACGTCTTGCAAATGCAGGACTTTATCACGCGTCATACTGATGCTACTACCATCGACTTTACGGAAGGCTGTAACTGGGGTATGACGCAAGAGATTGGACGTCAGTGTCTGCCAATAGATAGCGATAGCGGTGATGGCTTTTATTATGCGCTGTTACAAAAGACAGCTCACTGAATAAAAATACAGTTAGAGTACTCATCCAATTTTTTAGACTGAATTTAAACAAGTTTAAGTATTGAAAACACCATTTAGGTAGGGAAGCACTATGAAATATATCAGTACCCGTGGTCAGACAAAACCGATGGATTTTAGTGATGTACTTTTAATGGGTCTTGCACCAGATGGCGGTTTGATGCTGCCCGAGCATTATCCGCATATTGATAGTGTTACGCTTGATGAATGGCGCACGCTGAGCTATCCAGAGTTAGCACTAGCGATTATGCAGCGTTTTGCGACTGATATTCCAGTGGCTGATTTAAAAGATATTATCGAGCGCACTTATACCGCTGAGGTATTTGGCAACGCAGAGATTGTCCCTGTGCGTCAGCTTGAAAACAACCTCTATATTTTAGGGTTATCAAATGGCCCAACACTGGCATTCAAAGATGTGGCGATGCAGTTTTTGGGCAATGCCTTTGAGTATGTGTTGAGGAAAAAAGACGCTCGTATCACCATCATTGGGGCGACCAGTGGTGACACAGGTAGTGCCGCTGAATATGCCCTACGTGGTAAAGAAAACATCGAAGTCTTTATGCTGTCACCGCATGGCAAGATGAGCGAGTTTCAACGCGCGCAGATGTATAGTTTGACCGATAATAATATCCACAATATCGCCATTGATGGGATGTTTGATGACTGTCAGGATATCGTCAAAGAATTGCAGCAAGATGCCGAGTTCAAGGCCGCTTATAACTTAGGTACCGTAAACTCCATTAACTGGGGTCGTATCCTCGCGCAGATTGTTTATTACTTTAAAGCCTACTTTGCGGTGACCAGTAGCAATGAGGAGCATGTCAGCTTCAGCGTACC
>JARIEH010000019.1 GCA_029256865.1 Psychrobacter sp. | reverse complement strand
TTTTTCTTATTTTATTATGTTAAGGATGGAGTATGCGATCATTGATTGCGATGTATCAACGCATAGGACTGGTGCCGCTGATCATTATCGGCTTAGTGTTAGGTGCGTTAATTGGCTGGCTTACGCCTAGTATCGGTATTGCCTTAGGTTTACTAGGTACCCTGTTTGTTGGTGCACTAAAAGCAGTGGCCCCAGTGCTGGTTTTTATCCTGGTCATGGCAGCGATTTGTCAACATCGCAGTGGTAGTGAGGTTTATATCAGGCCAGTGCTGATTATGTACGTCTTTGGTACTTTTTTGGCGGCATTGGTCGCGGTTGGAGCCAGCTTCTTATTTCCAACCGAACTGGTGTTAATGAATGCCACTATCGAGCAAGTACCTCCAGCGAATCTAAAAGAAGTCTTGACCAACCTACTCATGAACCTCGTTGCCAACCCAGTTGAAGCCGTCGCCAATGCCAACTATATCGGCATCTTAGCATGGGCAATCATCATTGGCTTTGCGCTACGTCAAGCAGGGGACACCACGCGCAATATGGTGGTAGATTTCTCTGAAGCCATCTCGCAAGTGGTCAAATGGATCATTGCGCTAGCGCCTTTTGGTATCTTAGGTTTGGTTGCCAATACGGTCGCTGAAACGGGCTTTGAGGCGCTAAGAGGTTATGCCAATATTTTGATGGTATTGGTCGGCTGTATGCTATTTATTGCACTGATTGCCAACCCTATTATCGTGTTGATTAAAACAGGCAAAAACCCCTATCCACTGGTGTTTACTTGCTTACGTGAGTCGGGCATTACCGCCTTCTTTACGCGTAGCTCGGCGGCTAACATTCCAGTAAATATGAACCTTGCCGAAAAGTTAGGTCTACATAAAGACACGTATTCGGTCACCATTCCACTTGGTGCGACCATCAATATGGCAGGTGCGGCCATCACTATTAACGTGTTGACACTGGCTGCTGCGCATACGCTCGGTATCGAAGTAACCTTTGCTTCAGCACTGCTATTGAGCTTAGTAGCGACCATCAGTGCTTGCGGTGCCTCAGGCGTTCCTGGTGGTTCATTATTACTGATTCCGCTTGCCGCTAGCTTGTTTAGTATTCCAAATGATATCGCTATGCAAGTAGTTGCTGTTGGTTTTATCATTGGTGTGATTCAAGACTCTGCTGAAACAGCGCTGAATTCATCAACAGACATACTCTTCACTGCGGCAGCGGATCCTAAATACTCTCGCTAAACTCGTGAATACTCTGTAAATTGCTTTCAAGAAACGCCCCTGTCAGGGGCGTTTCTTATTGTTGAAGAAGCTGATTTTCATGCTATTTGTATGTTCACACTACTTAATGTGCCGAACTTCCACTTCCACTGTTGGTGCCTCTAATTCCCATTGACGCTTGAATTGGCGTAGTTGCTCAAGCTCATCCAACAGCTCAAGAATCAAACCAATCGCTGGTACGCTGGCGTCAAAATCACGGCTTAAACGTGAGGCACGGCGGACGGTCGTCAGCTGGAAGCCTGTGAACTGCTCACGCTCAGGAACATCATATTCGATGATGCTTTCTTCTATCAGTGCCAGCACCCATTGGGGTTCTTGCCCGCAGGCTGCTACCAGCTCATCAAAGCTCATAATCAAGTCATTTAATTCGGGCGAGTGTTTCATAGTGATCATCCTTGTTATCTCTTTATCTTTAGCGCTTTAGATTATTCATCCTATCTCTTTATTAACGCTTCACTGATGTATGAGCAAAGGCTTGCTTTAGGTTTTCGTAAGCGTGTTTTTCTGCATCGGTGCTGACATCAGGGTTGATAATAGTTAGGGTTAAATAAAGATCACCCGCTTGCTTAGCAGGGATGCCTTTGCCTTTTAGGCGTAAGTTGCTGCCAGACTTACTGTTTTTTGGGATACTAACGCCAAGCGTACCTGCTGGCGTCGTGACATTAATTTTTTCACCCAATGCTGCTTCCCAGGGGGCAATATTTACCGTCTGATAAACATCAGCCCCTTCTAGGCGAATATTATCAGTATGCCGAATTTTGACTTTTAAAAACAAGTCACCATTTTTACCACTACCGATACCAGCAGCCCCTTGACCTGCTAGGCGGATTTGCTTGCCATCAGTGATACCTTTGGGTATTTTTATTTTGAGGGTTTTATTTTCATAGCCGACGCCACCATTGGGCTGACGAACAGGGACGTTTAGCTTAATACTATAATCATCCCCACTATACACTGAGGCTAAATCAACCGTAATCTCCGCATGTTGGTCTTGGCCTTTGCTATCTTGAGCACCAAAGCCACCGCCGAATTGATCAAAGCCACCTTGTTGCGACTGCCCACCACGTGCACCACGACCAAATGCAGAAAAAATATCATCGAAGCGAAAGCCGCCTTCACCAAAGGCCTCACCTTCACCAAACTGATCTTTGATATCTTCCCAGCGAAAGCCTCCCTGCTGACCTCCAGTCTGACCACCAAAGCCACCTGTGCTCCCTTGACCAGCAAATGGATTATTTAGCATGGCGTCGTATTCCGCACGCTTTTCTTTATCCCTAATGGTTTCATAAGCGTTATTAATTTCAGCAATTTTATTATCAGCGTCTGGATCGTCGCTGACATCAGGATGATACTGACGCACCAGTTTACGGTATTTCTTTTTGATATCAGCGTCTGAGGCGTCTTTTTTGACCCCCAAAATGTCATAGTAGTTTTTTTCTGCCATGTTATTTTCCTTATTATATTTACTTCTCTAAATTCACTTACTCTATTATATGGGGATGCTGAATTAGTATTTCGCTTTTTAATGTAGCCCTATTAACACTATGACCCTCAGTAGGACTTCGGGCTCATTGAATGTTCTAAATCGCCATTACCACCATCTGTCACTGTGATTTTGACATTATTGTCGTTTGACCATTGTTGCCGTAGTGTCAATTTGGCGAAACCAACACATAGGTGAACCTCTTATTTAGATAGGCCGTCATCAAATTAATTATAAATTACCCCTATTAACAAGCACAATTCACAAACATAGCCACGTTGACAATCCTTGAACTCATGGGTTTTTTACACAGCCGTAAGGACAGAGCAAGCTTGGTGTTGTAAAATCCCTATATTATTCATACTCATAGGGAGTGCGAATAACATAGGCAAGCGTATCTGTCTATTTTATAAACTGTCTAAAGGTATTAAATGTCTTATTTGATCAAGTCTTTGGTTGTCACGTTATCGCTTCTGCTTAGTACCACCGTCTTTGCCGGTAACACCAGTTACTATGGTAGCAAGTTTCATGGTAAACGCACAGCCAGCGGTAGTATCTTCAATATGAATGCTATGACCGCTGCCCATAAAACGCTGCCGTTTGGTACAGAAGTAGAAGTGACCAACAAAAAGACAAAGCAGAGCGTGATAGTAAAAATCACAGATAGAGGCCCTTTTACTCCGGGACGCATTCTTGATTTGTCTAAAGGCGCTGCTGGTAAAATAAACTGTCAGCTTTGTACCACTACCATGAAGATACTATCTTATGGCGATGGTAGATACCGTAAGCAATAATGTAATAAAAAAGGGAGAGCTGGTGCTCTCCCTTTTTTATGGCTGCTATTTCAACTTTTACGTAATAACTGATTCATCGATGATTAAAACCATTTACTCAAAACTGGCTTCTAATTCCTCTAAACTTGTCATTGCTAACAATAAGCTCTCTTCATTATCGCTATGCTGCTGCTGTAAAGAAGCTTGCTCATCAAGCAACTGCAACAAATCTGCTTTACGGCTCTCATCATACAGCGCAGTATCGGCAAGCTTAGCTTCAAGGGTGGTAAGTTTGCTATCAAGCTTTCCTAAAGCCTTTTCTGTCTCTTCAATTTCACGGCGAATAGGTGCGGTACGTTTGCGCTGTTCGGCAGCTTGTTTGCGCAGCTCCTCTTTACTCAGCGTCGGTTCAGTGCTGGGTGTTTTCGGAGGATTATTTTGTGATGGCTCGTTTGCCAAGCTGGCGTTTGCAGTTTTGGGCGCGACAAACTTTTTATTGTCCTTTTTGTTTTTAGACTTTTTATTTGCGCCTTTGT